>DAISKN010000317.1:0-7783 GCA_036820975.1 Acidobacteriota bacterium
ACGGCAATCTCCCGGCGGCGGTTGCTCGCGCGCGCGAGAAGCAGGTTGGCGACGTTGGCGCAGGCGATGAGGAGCACCATACCCACGGCCACCAGGAGCACGGCCCCGGCCTGGTTCAGGAAGGAATCGACCATGGGATGGAAACGGACGTCGGAGCCGGGGAGGACCGCGCTCTTCACCTTCTCGTTCGTCACCGGGTACTCCTTCTCCAGGCGCGCGAACACCGTCGCCACCTGGGTCCGGGCCTCCTCGAGCGTCCGGTCCGGCGCGAGCCTTCCTTTCACGAAGAGCCACCTCGTCCCGCGCTTTTCGCGGCGGGTCGTTCCCGTCGGCGACGGCATATCCGCCTGGATTCCCGAGAACCGCAGCTTCGAGACCATCGCCGTCGGGGCCCAGAACTCGGGGGCGAGGCCGGGGATGGTGCCGGAGAAGGACTCGGGCGCGACGCCGATCACGTCGTACTCGACGCCGCTGATGCGGAGGGACTTCCCGACCACCGCGGGTTCGCCTCCCAGGCGGCGCTGCCAGAGACCGTGGCTCACCACCACCACCGGGTGGGACCCCTCGGTCTCGTCTTCCTCGGGGAGGAATCCGCGCCCCAGCTTCGGCTCGACCCCGAGGACGTCGAAGTAGTTCCCGGTCACGACCTCCCCCATCACGAGCTCGGACTTTCCGTCGCGGGAGAAGATGCCGCGAACCAGCGCGTGGCCCGCGAGGCCTTCGAAGGCATCGACCCCTTCCTGGAGGTCGCGGTAGTCGAGATACGAAGTCGTGAGGTAGGGCATTTCCTCGCTCGCGCTCGAATAGACCTCGACCAGACGCTCGGGGTCTTCGACCGGCATCTTCTTGAGAAGAACGGCATTTACGACGCTGAAGATCGTCGTGTTCAGGCCGATGCCGAGTGCCAGGGAGAGGACGGCGACAATGGTGAACCCGGGCTTTTTGAAAAGCGTCCGAAGGGCGTAGCGGAGATCGAAGAGAATGCCTTGCATGTCTCGAGTTTACGCTTCCCGAGCGTCGATTGTTCCCATGTGCGCCCGGTAGCCCTTCGCCCGGGAACACTGCTAATGTCGTGTGTTTCCGGAGGTCCCATTTGAAAAGTCTATCGTTCCTAACCGGAGTCGCGATGATCTCCGCCTGCTCCTCGGAGAACGTGTCATTCCCCGGCCTCCCGAACGGCTCCTTTACGGCGGAGCTCGGTCAGAGAACCCTCCATTACGAGATCCACGGGAGCGGCCCGGTCCTGATGACCGTCCCCAATTCCTGGGGGCTCACGCTCGACGGGCTGCGGGCGATGTACCGGCCTCTCGAATCCCACGTGACCGTGGTCTATTTCGACCCGCGGGGCATGGGCGGCTCCGGCCCCGTCCGGGAGGAATCGGACCTCGGGCCGGACGCGGTGCGCGAAGACTTCGACGCGCTTCGGAAGCACCTCGGTCTCGACCAGGTGAACGCCATCGGGTGGTCCAACGGCGCCACCAACCTCATAGTCCTGGCAGCGGAGAGGCCCGAGACGATCGAGGCCGCGGTGTTCCTCCATGGAAACGCGAGCTTCCTTCCGGAGGACCAGAAGAGAGTCGTCGACAACTACCCCGATCTCGTGGAGGCCTTCCGCGGGTTCCGGCGCGAGATGGACGAGAGCGATTCCTCGGTCGAGGAGCGCAACGCGCGGGTCAAGGCGTTCGATACCGAGGTCTGGTTCCCGTTTCTCTTCGCCGATCGCGAAGCCGGAAAGCGGAAACTCCTCGACGTGTTCGGCGATGCGCGGTTCAGCTGGGCCCACGCCGAGTACACGAACAAACGGTGGGCGTCGCTGGACCTGCGGGATCGGCTCCCGCTCATCCGGGCGCGAAGCCTGGTCATCGCCGGTCGCCACGACGTGCTGGATCCTTCGAGAGTTCAGGAGGTCGCTGACGGGATCGAAGGCGCGGAGTTCCTCGTGTTCGAGGAGAGCGGGCACTTCGCGCCGGTGGAAGAGACGGAGAAGTTCGTCGGGACGGTGGTCGATTTTCTTCGACTTCCGACGGGAGAGACTCGATGATTCGAGGATGGAATCTCGTTGCCCTGCTCCTGATCTCCGGCTGTTCGCCGTCACCAAGGCCATCGGTGGTTCGTCTGGTCGACGTCTTCGACGAGACGATGGTCGAAGGCGGGTCGGCGCCGCCGGCGACGCCGGTCCGCACCGAGTGGCGCTTCGATGAAACGGACGGTGCCTTCACCGCCGTCGAGGGGGTCGAGGGGCTCGCAATCGGCGGAGGTGTCCTCCGGGGACAGGCGACCAGCGACCGGCCCGTGCTCCACGTCGAGCGAACGACCGACATCGATGGCCGTGACCAGCTCCACGCGGTCGAGATAAGAATCCGGGTATCCGACGGCGCCAACCTCCGCGCCGAGGTGTCGGAGGCGAAGGAGATCGACCCGAAGCAACCTCTCCAGGACCTTCCCCCTTTCGATTGGGCCATGGCCACTCCGTTGATGGCGGGGGAGGAGATGCGCACCTACACGCTCAAGTACCCGCGACCGGTGCGCGCCGCTCAAATCCGGCGACTCTACCTCCAGCCCACGGACGCCGCGGGCGCGACGTTCGAAATCGAGTCGGTCCGTATCGTTTTTCGCAAGGAGCACCTCGCGAGCATCCCGAGCGGGATCGGGTTCCAGGGCATGTCGGAGATCTATCGGGAATCGATTGTCTCCCGTGCGCCCGAGACGATAGAGCTTCCCCTGGACCTTCCCTCTCGGCCGGTGCTCCAGCTCGCGTTCGGAATCGTGGACGACGCTCCGGTAACGTTCCGAGTGACTGCCGGGGAGCAAACCCTCGTCGAGCAGACGCTCTCCACTCCCTATCGTTGGGAAGAACGGGACGTCGATCTATCCTCTCTCGGCAGGAAAGCCTCGCTCACGCTCTCCCTCGCCTCGGAGCACCCGGGCGCCATCGGAGTCTGGGGGAGCCCCGTGGTGCGGCAGTGCGACCCGGCTCGGGCCGCGGGCACGCCGAAGGGGGTCATTCTCCTCTGGGCGGACACGCTCCGCCGGGATCACCTGGATGCTTACGGCTACGGGCGTGAGACCGCTCCTGTTCTGAAGCGCATCGCTTCCGAGGGCGTCCTGTTCGAGAACAACTTCTCGCAGGCCACCTGGACCAAAGTCTCGAGTCCGTCCGTTCTGACGTCTCTCTATCCCTCGACCCACGGAGTGAAGAACTTCTCCGACTTCCTCCCTTCCTCGGCGACGACGCTCGCCGAGGCCTATCGGGGCGCGGGCTACGCGACGGTGTCCTTCGCCTCGAACCTCTTCACCGGTCAGTTCACGAACCTCCATCAGGGCTTCGAGGAGCTCCACGAGGACGGCTCGCTTCCCGAAGTCGGATCGAGCAAAACCTCGCGCGAGTACGTGGACCGGTTCGTCCGCTGGCTGGAGCGCCACCGCGACCTGCCGTTTTTCGCCTTCGTTCATCTTTACGACCCCCACGATCCATTCGAGCCGAGGCCGCCCTACAACCACCTTTGGGCCGAGGCCGGGAAGAAAGAACAGCACGAGAATGACCTGGAAAAGGCGCGCGCCGTAATCCAGGAGCCGCTCGCCAAAATGTTCGGTATGCCTTCGCGGGAAGAGCTCGAGAAGGCGGGAGTCGATCCGGAAGCCTACGTCAGCTTCGACAAGGACTGGTACGACGGCTCGATCCGTGGAATGGACGTGGAGATCGCGCGGATCTTCGAACGACTGCGAGAGCTGGGTCTCGACCACGACACCCTCGTCGTCTTCGTCGCCGATCATGGCGAGGAGTTCCTCGAGCACGGCCGGACGTTCCACGGCCAGTCCGTCTATGGAGAGCTCACACGCGTTCCCCTCATCTTCCGTTGGCCGGGAGGCATCGCGCCGGGTGCCTCGATCGACCGGGTGACCGAGACCATCGACGTCATGCCGACTCTATTGACGCTCAGTGGAATCCCTTTGCCCGAGGCGATACAGGGGCAGAGCCTCGCGCCTCTTCTGACGGGAGACGGAAGCGGATTCCGGGACCGCCCCGCGATTTCCGAGAAGGCAGTGACCAAGGGCGGAGAAGGGGCGCCGTGGCCCGAGGACACGGAGTCCTACTCGATCGTCGACTCCGGCTTCAAGCTTATCCACCACCGGACGAGGAAGGAAGGAATCCCCGAGTACGAGCTCTTCGACGCGGTGAAGGACCCTCTCGACCGGACCGATCTCGCAACGCAGCATCCCGACGAGGTGAAGCGTCTCGGCGAAATCCTCGACGACTGGTACAAGATGGCGAACGCGGCTCGCCTCACCCCCGACTCGGAGACGATGGACGGGCTGAGCCAGCAGCAGCTCGAGCGACTACGGAGCCTTGGTTATATAAGATGACGGGCGGGCTCAGTTTGGAACCAACACGACAATAGAACCGACGATGATCGATCAACGGCTTCTCGGTTCATGGAAGTCCGACAAGCGCCGTACGCTCCAAGACCTCCGAAAATTCAAGGGAATTTCGGAGAGGACCATCCGACTCCTCGGAAAGAAGATCTACGGAAGATTGATTCACCGCTGGGAGCGAAGAATCCTCAAGACATCCATGGACGGCGAAGCGTTCAGCTCCCAAGAATATTCTGTCTTGGCCAAGGACGACAGCAGCGTCGCGGTCATGATCGCGGGCGATCCCGAGAGCTGGCTGGACGAGAAGAACCACATCCTGCACGTTCGCTTTGAGGGTCGGGATCGGTACTGGATTCCGGTATTGTTCCGACCCGGCTTGTCGCGTGAATGGTTCAGACGAGTGGAAAAGCGCGGGGTCCGAGGACCCAAGAAAAAGTAGCTGCCGGAAAGGCGCCGAGGGTTCTCGGAGCGCCGGCAAGATAGCGCCCCGCCTCTGATAGGAATTGCGCGGCCAAGACATCAAGTATATACTTTTTGTAGATACATTAATCAGCGGGGAGGACGATCCATGACCGCGCGTGCAAAACTCTTCAAGAGCGGAGGCAGCCAGGCCGTGCGGCTGCCGAAAGGATTTCGCTTCGAAGGTCAGAATGAGGTTCTGATCTATCGAAACGGGCATAGGGTCATCCTCGAGCCGAAAAAGCGTGAGTGGAGCAAGGAGTTTCTCGAGTTAGGGGGTTCGGCATCGGATTTCCCCTCCCCTCCCGAGCCTCCAGAAGCGGAGCCGGTTCCCGGCTTCGATCGATGAAATACCTCCTCGACACGAACGTCTGTGTGGACTATCTGACGGGCCGATTTCCACAAGTCGCCGACCGAATCCAACGTTCTGCGCCGGAGGAATTGTGCCTGAGCTCGATCGTCATCGCCGAGCTTCGTTACGGCGCCGACAAGAGTGGGAAGCCGAGTCGCAATCACAAGTTACTGGACGTCCTGACCAACGAAATCCCGAGTCGCGACTTCGATTCCTCCTCGGCGTCGATGTATGGAAAGGTCCGAGCGACGCTCGAAAAAAAGGGGCAGCCTATCGGGCCGAACGACATGCTGATCGCGGCTCACGCACTATCGCTCGGACTCGTTCTGGTCAGCGACAACCTGGGCGAGTTCAAGCGAGTGACGGGTCTGAAGGTGCAAAACTGGCGCGAGGTTTGATGGCGGGGCCGACGAGACTCGAACTCGCGACCTCCGGCGTGACAGGCCGGCGTTCTAACCAACTGAACTACGACCCCGCTAGGGCGTGCGGAAGCACTCGAGTATAGCTATCGCTAATTCGCGTTGTCAATGGCGATGAACTCGCCTGAGTCGATGACGCCGTCCTTCACGCGGTAGAGAGTGACCCCGGAGGCCAGGTTCAGGCCGTAGCTCGCTCCTCCAGGAGCCACGACCGCGCCGGTCTGATGGAACCGCGTGGGAAGCTTCGGGTCGCCGAGCGCGATCTCCTCCCGCCCGTGGAGATGGCCCCCGAGAGCGAGCGGGTACTTCTTTCCGTCGAGCCTCTTCAGCACCTCGGCGAAGTTCGAGACCACGTGCCGGTGCTGCGCCTTGCCCCCGACGACGATCACGCTCCCCGGCTCGTCCGCCTCGGGCTCGTAGCCCATGGAGCTCACGAGCGCCGAGAAGAGCGGGATATGGTTGAAGGTGACGACGGGCGTTTCCGCGGAAACCTGCGCGAGGTCCTTCTCGAGCCAGGAGAGCTGCGTCTCATCGACGTGGCCGTAGTACCAGCGATCGTCGATGTCCGCGGTGTCGAGCGCGGTGAAGTGAATCCCCCCGTAGTTGAAAGAGTAATAGGTCGGGCCGAGGTAGCGCTCGTACATCGCCTTCCCGTAGAGGGGGTGGTCCTCGCTGACGCCAGACTTGTGGCGCTCGATTCCGAAGATCTCGTGGTTCCCGGGAACCACCCACACGGGGACGGGGAATGCGTCCTTCTCCTTACGGAAGAGCTCGAAGCGCTCGCGCGCCGTTTCCTCGGGCACGCGCAGCGCGTCTCGGACGAGGTCGCCGGTGATGAGGACGAAATCCACTCCCCGCGCCGTGGCGATCTCCCGAAGCCGCTGCATCCGCGGGAGGCTCTCGGCGTCGATGTGGGTATCCGAAGCATGGAGGAAGGTGAAGCTCGAGACCGCTTCGCCCGCCTCGAGGGGGAAGCTCACCAGCCACTCGAAGGGATCCTCGGGAATGCGCCGGAAGAAACCTCGTTTCGCGCGATAACCGTCCGGCTGGCTGACCCAGACGACCTGGTAGCCGGGCCGCACCTCCACTTCGTAGAGGCCCTCGGCGTCCGTGAGGGTGCAGTCCGACCGGGTGCAGACCGAAACTCCCGGGATTCCGGGCTCTCCAGGATCCCGGCCGCCATCCTGGTTGCGGTCCTCGAAAACGAGGCCGGCGACGTGACCCTCGACCCCCGACTGGGGGGTGGCCGGGAGGGCCGAGACTGCCAAAGCGAAGAGTATCAGGGCGGATCGCACAAAAACCTCCAGTTGTCCTTGAGGTTTCGTCAAGCCGTATGGTAGGCTTTTCTGTTCAAATATGCGCCTGACGAAGAACCAGATCGAGTACATCTCTTACCGAATCACCAAGGAGCTGCAAGACAAAGGATTTGTCGAGATCGACGATCCCCGGAGGATGGTCCAGGCGCTCGTATCCATCGTGAGCGGGGAGCTCTCGGTCGAGGACCGGCTGAACGACGAAGTCCGCGAGATCCTGACCCAGCATTCGGAAGAGATGCGCCGCACCAACGTCGAGTATCGCGAGATGTTCAAGATGATCAAGAAGAAGCTCGCTCGTGAGCGGAAGATTATACTGTAGTCAGCTCCCATGAGGCTTTCGAACGCGAAGATCAACCACCTGGCGAACCTGGTCATGGACTACCTGCGGACCGAGCAGGGCGTCGAGTTCTTCCAGGAGGACGGCGACATCCGGCTCGAGGTCGCCCGCGTCATCCAGGACGAGCTCAAGGACGACGAGGTCATCGACACCGCGGTGCGATACAAGATCGAGAGCCAGACGCGGGAGATACCCGAGGGCAGCGAAGAGTGGGACATCCTGTACCGGCGATACTACGACGAAGAGATGGCCAAGAGGCACAAGGTCATCCCCGCCGCCTTCTCGCCTTCCTCCGAATGAGTCACGGTCCCGCGAGCTTCCACTTTCCCCAGAGAATCGCGATCACGAGCACGAGCCCGAGAACGGTGACGGGCTCGCGGTTCACCCAGACCTGATTCCAGGAAAACGCCGCCCGGCGCATCCCTTCCGGCTGAGGGATCCGCGGGAGGAGCAGCGGGACGCGGGAGGCGTAGAGCGAGTACTCTCCGGGAAAGGCCCCCTCGAGACGCGCCGCCTCGCGCTTCAT
>DAISKN010000318.1:0-7774 GCA_036820975.1 Acidobacteriota bacterium
CTCGGCGATCTGGTCGCCGATGGTGCGGACCGGATTCAGGGCCGCGCCCGATTCCTGGAAAACGAGGGCGATCTGCTTACCCCGCACGCGCCGAATCTGCTCGTTCGACATTTCGAGAAGGTTCTTGCCCTTCCACAGGATCGAGCCGCGCTCGATTCGGCCTGCCGGGGGAAGGAGGCGCATCAGGGAGAACGCGAGCATCGACTTTCCCGAGCCCGACTCGCCGACGACGGCAAGGGTCTCGCCGGCGTGGATGCGCAGTGTCACGTCGCTCACCGGCCGGATGGCGCCGGTGTCTGTCTCGAGGCGGGTCGTCAGGCCCTGGGTCTCGAGGAGGAGCTCCCTGGTGTCGGACATAGGAGGTTCAGCGGGCGCGATGCTCTCCGAACACGCCGCGCAGCCGGTCCGCGATCTCCCCGAGCGTGCAGTCGCTCTCGACGGCTCCCAGGATGGCCGGCAGGAGATTCGCGTCGGTCTTCGCCACGTTCTCCACTTCGACGAGCGCCTTTGACGACTTCTCCCCGTCGCGGCGCGCGCGGAAGGCGCGGAGCCGTTCCACCTGGTCCTTCTCGATCGCGGGATCCACGGAGAAGACCTCCACCGGCACCGGCTCGTTCTTTTCGAAGGTGTTGACTCCCACCACCAGCGTCTCGCGCGCCTCTACCTGCTTCTGAAAGCGATAGGCCGACTCGCGGATCTCCGCCTGCTGCCAACCCGCTTCGAGCGCCCGGAGGGCTCCGCCGCGGCGGTCCATCTCGGCGAGGAGCGCCTCCGCTTCCTCCTCGACGGCGCCGGTGAGGGCCTCGACGGCATAGGAGCCTCCGAAAGGGTCGAGAGTGGCCGCGACGCCGCTCTCGTAGGCGATGACCTGCTGCGTCCTGAGCGCGAGCTCCGCCGTCTCCTCGCGGGGAAGGCCCAGGGCTTCGTCGAGCGCGTTGCAGTGGAGCGACTGGGTTCCCCCGAGAACCGCGGCGAGCGCCTGGAGCGTGGTTCGAACCACGTTCGTCTGCGGGCTCTGCGCCGTGAGCGACGAGCCCGCGGTCTGAGTGTGGAACCGGAGCATCTGCGCCCTGGGGTTCTTCGAGCCGAAACGCTCTCTCAGAATCCGGCTCCACATCCGGCGCGCGGCGCGGAACTTCGCGATCTCCTCGAGGAAGTTCCGGTGAGAGTTGAAGAAGAACGACAGCCGCTCCCCGAAGTCGTCGACCCGAAGCCCGGCCGCGATCGCGGCTTCGACGTAGGCAATTCCGCTTCCGAGAGTGAACGCCAGCTCCTGCGCCGCCGTCGCCCCCGCTTCACGAATGTGGTACCCGCTGATGCTGATCGGATTGAAGCGCGGAAGCCTCTCGCGGCAGAAAGCGATGACGTCGGTCGAAAGCCTCATCGAGGGGCCGGGGGGATAGATGTAGGTCCCGCGGGCCATGTACTCCTTGAGAATGTCGTTCTGCACCGTCCCCGAGAGCTTCTCCTCGGGGATGCCGCGTCGTCGGCCGACGGCGACGTAGAGCGCGAGGAGGATCGCCGCGGTGGCGTTGATGGTCATGGAGGTAGAGACCCGATCGAGAGGAATCTCTTCGAAGAGCGTCTCCATGTCGTCGATGGAATCGATGGCGACGCCGACCCGCCCCACCTCGCCTCCGGCCATGGAATGATCGGAGTCGTAGCCGATCTGCGTCGGAAGGTCGAAAGCGACCGAGAGCCCGCTCTGTCCCTGCTCCAGCAGGTATCGATAGCGGCGGTTGGACTCGGCGGCGGTGGCATAGCCGGCGTACTGCCGCATGGTCCAGAGCCGCCCCCGGTAGCCCGTGGGATGAATTCCCCGCGTGAATGGAGGCTCGCCGGCGCGGCCGAGCTTCTCCTCGGGACGGAAGCCCTTCAGGTGGTCGGCGGTATACTCGGTCGCGAGATTCTTCCCCGAGCTCGTTCGGAGGAAGGCTTCGCTCTTCTCGTCGGTCGCACTCATCGCGCGGTTTCCACGCGATGCTAGCACAGGGACGTCGTCGGACGGACCCGACTCAGGATCCGACGCGGAACTCGACGCCTGCCATGAACGTGCGGGGAAGTCCGGGACGGACGCCCGCAGTGTTTTGGTAGGACCTCGACGCGAGTAGAAGAAGGCGGTCAGCGCCGGAATCGCGCGGCAACCACCGCCGCTTCCCAGTACCAGAGTCCGTGCCCGGAGCTCGCCAGGAGCCACCGCCCGTCGTTGGCAAGGACCACACTCCGAATCCCGAACCCGACCGACATGGCGCCGAGGACCGCTCCGTCCTCGCGATCCAGGACGTAGATCTTGCCGTTGGTGGTCGACGGCACGTAGACGAGGTCGTGGCGCTCGTCGATCACCGGAGTGCGGCTCGAGAAGCCGAGCCGGATGGAGCTCAACAGCTTTCCGGAGTCGGCGGCGATGATCTCGAGGCCCCACGGACCGGTCACATACAGGCGGCCTGTTCCGTCGTCCACGGTGACCGCCACGACACCACCGCCGTTCGTATCGGTCGCCGTCTTCTCCGAGAGCGATGAGCGGTCGAACTCCCGAACCAGGCTCGAGTTGAAGAGTTCTCCGACGAAAACGCTGTCCCGACGCCCGCTCAGGCCGCCTTTCTCCACGGTGAAGATCCCGGGAGGTTTCCTCGCCGCCACTTGCGCGGTCTCGCCCGTCGACAGCCTCTTGTGAATCAGCTCGAGGCCGGCGAGCCAAAGGGCATCGTTCTCGGTATCCAGCAGGACCCGGTTCGTCTGTCGGTCCACCACCGTTTCTTCCAGGATGCTCCCGGTCCAGCCGATCGAGCTCACCACGAGCTCGTTCGGTCGCCCCTGCGGGGTCGCGCAGCACATTCCCACGAGCAGGTAGTCGTCGCGGCAGACGATCTGCTCCAGCCGTCCGTGGAAGCGGCCTCGGAACGGCCTCAAGGACGTGACCGGCGCCAACGTGTCCAGGTCGTAGAGATCGATTCGACCCTCCGCGCAGCGGTCTCCGGTCGGCCCGGTGCAGACGGGAATCGTGGCCGCGAGGCGCCTGCGCCCAACGTTCTCGCAGAAGCCGTAGGCGAGATCCGAGCTCAGGGGCGTTCCTCCGGGCCAGGGAGACGGAGCGCGAAGGAGGTTCCCGGTCCATGTGCCCAGAGCGAGAGAGAGGAGGAGCGCTACTGCCGCGAGGGAGACCTTCGAGTACCAGCGCGCCGGCGGACCGAGGAGGCGGTAATAGCCGAGACACAGGAGAGCGAAGCAGAGGGCGATGAGCGGCAAGGCGGGGTTGGTCACGAAATCGGGCGTGTGGGCAGCGAAAAGCTGACCGCCCATCGCGGAAAGCAGCATCGGCCAGAGGCGGTCCCGCCAGTGGGCCGCTCGTTCCAGCACCGGGGAAAGCCAGGGCTGCGCGAAGATCCAGAGCGCCAGAGAGGCGCTATCGATCGTCGTCGACGGGAGCGGCGCGAGCAGAAGGAACAACAGGAGCCAGTGCAGGCGCCGGAACCGATGGCTCCGGGAAGCCATCCATTTCCGGCCGGCGGAGGACACCTGAACCCAATGCCACGCGCTCGCGACGGCGAACGCGATCGCCAGGCGGGCGTCCAGGTCGAGCACGAAGTTCGCGAGAAAGATTTGCCACCAGAGAAGGAGCGCGAACCAGCGGCGGGTCACCCAGCCGTCCGGTCCCAGGTGGAGCAGCGCTCGACGCCGGAAGAACCAGAGGACGACGACCACCGCGAGCGAGAGAAAGCTCAAGGGGTAGTACATCGCGAGCTGCACCACGACCAGGGCGAATTGGACTTCGAGCACCGAGCCGATCGCCTCGCTGAGCGGGCCGTGGGGAGCGAGGACGAAGTGCAGTGCCCGCGCCAGGACGGACGCTCCGATCACCAGCAGGGCGATTGACGCCACGACCGTGGCGCAACCCTGCCCCGAAGGTGGACGAGGCGCCGATGGAGGGTCATCTACCCCTGGAGGAGGCTGGCGCGAGGTCAAGACCGACTCACCCGCGCCGTCAATGGGAGTCCCCGCTCTCCGACGAAAGCATCTCGAGCAAAGGTCCCGCGAGGAGCTCTGCGACGCGCCGGTGCCCGTCGCGGTCGGGATGGATTCCGTCGGAGAAAGCGTATTGCTCTTTGCTCGAGAAGAGAACGCTCGCGTCGACGTATCGCGTCCCCCCTCGAGCGGCCTCCTGCTCGACCATGGCGCGAATCCGCGGATCGAGATCGAGCGCGGGAAAGCCGACCACGAGCGGCTGGACTCCCGCGTCCGAAAGGGCGCGGAGGGTATCCTCGAGCGCCGCCCGGAACGTCTCGAGGTTCTTTTCCTCGTCGTTCCACCGCTTCGTCACGCCGGTCAGGCCTCGCAGGTTCGCGCGCGGCCCCAGATGGATGAGCTCCGGAACGAACGGGGGCAGGAAGACCCACTCGATCGCGGGAGAGAAGGGAAGCGGACGTCCTGTCGAGAGCCGTTCTTCATGCTCCACCGAGCGCGTCCATTGGTATCCCACCATCACCACGGCGACCGCGGGGCGGTAGGCCAGGAGCTCAGGGATCCGCGCGCGGATCTGTACGATGCTCTGCGAGGGAATGGCGGCATTGACGACCCGCACCCGCGCGCCCCCGTGCGCCAGCACATCGCCGAGGTGCCGGGCGTAGGTGTCCTCCCAGCGATAAGGGAATCCCCAGGTCACCGAGTCGCCGAGAAGCAGGATCCGACTCGTCTCGGAAGGCTCCGTCTCGGGCACCTCCGGTCCGCGAAGACCCTGCGCGTTCACGTTGAACAGGGGATTCGGCATCAGTCGCGGAGGCTCGCCGCGGAAGAAAGTGTGGAAGACCCCGTGAATCAGATAGAGCCGGTTCGCGGCGGGGAACAACAGGATGAAGGAGAGCACGGCGAAAAGTGCGTTTACGCGGGTCCTCCGCGTTCTCCGTTCCCCTCGCCCGAAGCGGGTCCATCCGGCGTCGGCGAGTCCGCAGAGACCGACCGAAACCGCCAGGGCGGGGACATAGACGAGAAGCAGGGGGCCGATGACGACGAGGGCGAGAAGAATCCCGGCGATCCATCGCCTCGCGGTCCGGGGGAGCCGGAGATGTTCCTTTCCCAGGCGGTACGCCCAGACCGAGTGAGCCAGATAGCCGACGACGAACGGCAGCACGATCCACCGCGAGAAATAGTGCCGATCGATGAGAAAGACCCATCCCGCGTAGAGCACGGCGCCGGGCCCGACCAGCAGGAACCAGATCGCCGCCGCCGCGGACCATCGTGAGCTGGAGGACGCCATCGGACGACGGCGTAGCATATCTCAAGGGCTGGGTTTTTGACGGCCCCCGGCTGAAGCTCGACGTCGGGCGATCCACTGCGGGGCGGGCGCGCGGCGCCTCGGAAGTGACCCACCGCTCCCCGCCGCCCCTGGCTTGTGCCGATTTCGCTCCGGTGACAAACTCGGCGCCATTACGAGCCGATCGTTCTCCAGAGAGTTTCGCTGATGCGGGGCCGAACCGTATCGCCGCGAGTCACCTGCCCGCACGCGAGCGAGTGCGGCGCCTGCGCGTATCTCGAGCGGGACTACGCCGACCAGCTCCTGCGGAAGCGCGAGATCCTGAGCGCGGCGATGGCCCGTTATCCCGGCCTTCGCCGCGCGGAAGTGCTCCCCTGTCTGCCTTCACCTCTGATCGCGGAGTACCGCAACCGCGCCAAGATGGCCGTCGGCTTCTCGCGGCGCGGCGGAGTGCGCCTCGGCTACTTCCGCGCCGGGACGCGTGAGATAGTCGATGCCCCGGACTGCCGCGTCGTCGTCCCCGAGCTCCTCGAAACGTCGCGGCGTCTGAGGACGCTCCTCGCCGCGGACTCGAGCTTCCCTCGCGAGCTGCGGCACATCGATCTCCGCTGCGGCAGCGACCGAGCGCGCCAGCATTTGACGCTCGTTCTTCGAGCGAGCGAGTGCCCGTCCCTGCCCGTCGATGCCGTAAGAAGCGCCTGTCCCGCTGTCGACGGGATCTCGTATAACCTCAACCCCAGCGCCGGCCCGCAGGTGATTCGCGGCGCCATTCGGCCTCTTTGGGGCGCGCGCGAGGTCTGGGTCGACCACGCGGGCGTCCGGCTGCGCGTCTCGCCGGGCGCCTTCTTCCAGGTCAACCTCGCGCTCCTGCCGCCGATTCACGACCTGATGGAGCGGCACCTCGGACGCGGGAAGCTGGTCGCCGATCTCTACTCCGGAGTGGGCACGCACGGGCTCGCCCTCCGCGGGAGCTTCCCGCGCGTCCTCTGCGTCGAGGGCTCCCGAAGCGCGGTCGCGGACATGAAGGCGACGGTCCGAGCCCACGGGCTCGTCGGAGTCGAAGTGATCTCCTCGGCGGTCGAGCGGGCGCTCCGCTGCCTGAACGATCCGGATCTCGACGCCGTCGTGCTCAACCCCTCCCGCGCGGGGGCCAGCGAATCCGTTCTGCGGGCGATCGCGAGCTCCCGCGCGAGCCGCGTCGCCTATCTCTCCTGCGAGCCCAAGACCCTCTCCCGCGACCTCGACGTGCTTCGGCTCGGGGGCTTCGTTCTGGTTTCCGCGCAGCCCATCGACATGATGCCGCAGACCGCCCAGGTCGAGGCCCTCGCCCTCCTGCGGCGCGGCTGACCTCGCGCCGGAATTCTAAACCAGCGGCGCTGAGCGGGCCGGTCCCCTGCGGTATTGGCCGCCAGGGGCTCCCCGCGGGCACGCACCCGCTGGACGCGGGAGCGCGTCGCAGGGCAACAGGGACAGCGGCTGGTCGTTACGCCAGTCGCTGAGGCGGCAGATCATGCGATCTCGCGGAGATCTTCCTCGTCGGCTACTTATCCCCAGTGTGGACTCCCACCAGGCGAGCTCGTCTTTCCGGCACAACGCATGCCGCGGGGTCGCGAACGCCTTCGGGGTTGCCGGCGCGCCTGGATACGGAATGGCCGTGCGGTCGTGGGCGAATCCCGGGCAACCTTTCCCGCGCTTCGAGCGTCTCATAGGGGGGAGTCGAAACCGATGCGGTCCTTCCTTCACGACGTCCGCCACGCGGTTCGCGGGATGCGCAACGAGCCCTCCTTCGCCTCCCTCGCGATATTGACCTTGGGTCTCGGGATCGGGGCGAACACCGCGATCTTCAGCGTGGTCGACGCCGTCCTCCTCGACCCCGTCCACTATCCCGCCGAGGATCCGGAGCGCGTCCTGGTGATCACGGAGACGAGCCGGTCCTGGGATTCGATGAGCGTGGCCTATCCGAACTTCAAGGACTGGCAGCGGCTGAACCGCTCGTTCGAGGCGATGGCCGGTTACCGCGACACTCAGGTCAATTTTTCCGGCCTCGAGGAGCCGCTGCGCCTTCGAGTCACCCAGGTGTCGCACGCCTACTTCGGGATCCTGGGCGTCGACGCCGCTCTCGGCCGGCTGTTCGACGAGAGCGAGGACGCCCCCGACGGAGCCCCGGTGCTCGTCCTGAACCACCCGCTCTGGAAGGCGCGCTTCGGCGCCGACCCAGCGGTCATCGGGCGCGTCGTTCACCTCGACGACGAGCCCTACACCATCATCGGAGTCCTGCCGGAGGACTTCGAGCTGTCGCCGGAGGAACGGGCCTTCACGGCACTCGAGCCCTGGGCGGCAGGGAGCGAGAGCGCAAGGGACCGGGGCAACCACCAGGGGCTCTACGTCCTCGCTCGCGCGCGCCGAGAGCGGTCCTTCGAGGAAACCCGCGCGGAGATGGAGACCATCGCGCGCCAACTCGAGGAAGAGTACGCCGACACCAACTCGGGAGTCGGAGTCGGTGTGAAGAGGCTCTCCGAGAGCCGG
>DAISKN010000319.1:0-7750 GCA_036820975.1 Acidobacteriota bacterium
GTGCCCACCTGGGCGAGGCGGCTTCCGTCGAGGACGACGATGAGGTCGGCCATCCGCACCGTCGAGAATCGGTGGGACACGAGGAGGGTGATGCGGGACCGGTCGACGCCGCCGCGGGCGGCGGTGGCGTACCGCTCGAAGAGGGCGTGCTCGGTCTCGGCGTCGAGAGCGGCGGTGGGCTCGTCGAGAATCAGGAGCAAAGGCTCGTCCCGCATGAAGCCGCGCGCGAGCGCGAGCTTCTGCCATTGACCGAAGGAAACCTCGACGCCTCCCGGCCACGTCGGACCGAGCTGGGTCTCGAGGCCCGACGTCAGCCGCGAAACGACGTCGGCGGCGCCGGCGCGGTCTACGGCGGTCCGCACCGCGGGCTCGTCATCGCGCCGGGGCACGTCGCCCACCCCCACGGTATGGCGTGCGCGGAGCTCGAACCGGAAGAAGTCCTGGAACGCGCCGGCGAGGCGTCGTCGCCAGTCATCCGCCGGAATCCGCGCGAGTGGCGTGTCGTCGACGAGGATCGAGCCCGTGGTCGGCTCGTACATCCTGGCCAGGAGTTTCACCAGGGTCGTCTTCCCGGCGCCGTTCTCGCCGATGAAGGCGACGACGGAGCCCGCGGGAAGCATCAACGACACGTCGTCGAGGACGAGCTTCGAGGTTCCGGCGTAGGCGAAGGAGACGTGCTCGAGCCGGATCCCGTATCGGATCTCGGCGGGAGCGGGAAGATCGGCGGACTCGGTGAAGGAAGCGGCGTAGTCCTCGAGCCAGGCGAGCCGGCGCGAGCCGTCCATCCAGAACCCGCGCAGGAATCCGAGCTCGCCCACCGTGGCGCCGACGTAGGCGGAGAGGCGCGAGCCCGCCGCGAGCGCCAGGAGCACGCTTTCCGCGGGTGCTCCGAGTCCGTAGGCGACGAGCACGATGGCGCCCACGTAGGCGGCTCCGAAGATCGCCCACGCCAGAGTGTGCCAGAAAGCGGAGCCGACGCGCGCCGGCGACACCAGGGCGTATCCACGCTCCCATGCTTCACGGCGTTGGGTGACGAGACGCTCTCCGATTCCCGTGACCCGCACTTCTTTTCCAGGAGGCGCGGTGGTGGCGGTGGTGAATAGGTGCCGCGCCAGGCGGTCGTACGCGGCGGCGCGCTCCTGGGCGACGCGCTCGACCGCGGGCCGCCAGGTCGAAGTGACGACCGTCGGAACCGCGAACACCGCGAGGAGAACGAGCGCGGGATGGATCGAAGCGAGGAGGGCCACGGTGACGCCGAGCCTCAAGATCCACCCGCAGGTGGAGAAGAGCGACATGTACATGTGGTCGAGCACGAACACCTGGTCGCGCAGCATGGCGAGCCGATCCAGGTACTCGGGCCGCTCGTGATGTGCGATGGTCGCGACCGAAGCCTGGAGCCGCGCGACGTGCGACTCGAGCGCGATCGTGACCTTGTCGCGAAAGCGCCTCTGCACGCGGGTGCTGACGGTGCTCAGGAACCAGGTCGCGGTCGCGGAAACCCCGAGGCCCAGGGCCGCCGTCTGCACCAGACCCGGCCGCGATTCCAGAACCCCTTTTCCGAGCAGCATGAGCCAGAGGGCGATGAGCGCATCCGGGAGCGCGGAGAGCTGCGACAGCAGGAAGGCGGTGAACATCAGGCGGGGCTCGTGGCGGTATCCGAGCTTCACCAGGCGCCACATCGACGAGAGGGCGGGCGGGAGGTCGTCCCGGCGCGGCTCAGGAGAGGACGTCAAAGGTCATGCCCTCCTCGTCCTCCGCGGCGCCGAAGCGCTGCGCCTGCAGATCGAACATCGCGCGATAGCGGCCGCCTTTCGTCATGAGCTCGTCGTGCGTTCCAAGCTCCGTCACCTTGCCCCGCTCGAGGACGCAGATCCGATCCGCATGGCGCACCGTCGAGAAGCGGTGCGAGATGAGGATGGTAGTGCAGTGCCTGGTCGCATTCAGGATGCGCTCGAAGATCTCGGCTTCACCCCGCACATCGAGCTGCGCCGTGGGCTCGTCGAGGAGCACGACCCCCGCGCCGAGCTTCACCGCGCAAAGGGCCCGGGCGAGCGCTATGCGCTGCCACTGTCCTCCCGAGAGCTCCGTCCCTCCCTCGTACCCGCGGGCGAGAACGGTGTCGAGCGTCGCGAGATTCGAGGCGCCGGCGGCCTCGAGTGCTTCCACGATCGCCTCATCCGGGGCCCCGGCGGGCGCGACGTTGTCCCGCAAAGGAAGCTCGAAGCGGATGAAATCCTGGAAGACCGCGGTCAAGCGCTCGCGCCAGGAGGGTATCGAGAATTCCCGAAGGTCGACGCCGTCCACTTCGATGGCGCCGTGCTGCGGGTCGTAGAGCCGGCAGAGGAGCTTCGCGAGCGTAGTCTTCCCGGCACCGTTCTGGCCGACGATGGCCATCGATGAGCCGGCGGGAATCGTCAGATCGAAATTCTCGAGCACCGGGGGGCCGCCGGGATACGCGAACGAGAGACCGCGGAACCGAACGCCGTTCGCGGGTGCGCCGGCGGCGGAGCGGCTTCCGGAGGGGAGGGCGCCTTCGGCTTCCATCGCCGGCTCGAGGCGCAGCACCGCGGCCACCGGAGCCGAGGATCCGTCGAGGGCCCAATTGAGCCCGCCAAACGCGATCATCGACGTTCCCACCGCGGCCTGGGCGAAGACCACGACCTCCGCAAGGCTGGAAGCGCCGCTCGCGGCCGCGCTCGCGAGAGACAGGAACACGATGACGTTGGCCCCGGTGACCAGAAGCACGCTCCAGAGGAGAGGCTTCTCGCGAAGCCGGGTGGCCTGGTACTGGAGCCGATGCAGGTGGGTTCGCCGATCGATGAAGCGGTCGATCACCCAGGAGGCGAGTCCGAAGAGTCGAAGCTCCTTGGCGGCCGGAGGATCGACGGCGAGGCGGTACGCGTAGTCCGAATCGCGCTGGGCGCTCCGGACTTCCTCGGTATTGCGATCGCGCCAGACGGCGCTCTCGCGGAGCAGCCAGTGCGTCGAAAGCCACGCGCCCGCGAGGAGGAGGGGCGCCCACCACGCGTAGGCGGCGAGAACCACGGCGCACGAGAGGCCGCCGAGGAGCTCGACGAGACCGCTCGCGATGAAGTCCATCGAGATCGAGAGAGGCGGTCCGGTCATGCCCAGATCGAAGTCCCGGGCCACGGTGAGGTCGCTCGTGAGCTTCGGATCCTCCAGATGGCCCATGCCCGGCGGCCGCACGCAGGCTTCGGTGAGCCGGTCGTAGAGCCACGCGGCGGTGCGGTCCCCGAGGTTCGCGCTCACCGCCTGGTGGATCGGGGTGAGCACCTGGAGGAGCACGAAGACCACGCCGGCGAAGCCGAGCGAGGGGCCAAGCGGGTCGCCGCGTTCGACCGCCCCGACGAGCCACCCCATCGCCAGGGCGAAAACCGCGGGCAGGATCCCGCGCAACGACAGGATGCCCCACCAGAGAATGGCGAGCGTGAGATCGGCCTTCGGCAGAACGGCGAAGAACTTCCATTCGTTCCTCGCCGCCAGCCGCGTTCGAAGCATGGCGGTCTATCGTCCGCGGCGCGCGGCGATGCGGGATTCGGCCGACGCCCAGCCCGCGTCGAAAGCGTGTCCGGGAGAGTCGAGGTCGATCACCAACGGAGCGTGATCGGACGGGATGGGTTTGCCCTTCCGCGCTTCGCGATCGATCTCCGCCTCCCGGACGCGCTCGAGAATCGGCGCCGTGACGAGCAGGTGGTCGATGCGCATGCCGAAATTCTTGTGGAAGTTCCCGGCGCGGTAATCCCACCAGGTATAGCGGCCGGGCTCCGGGTGATGGCGGCGATAGGCGTCGAAAAGACCCCAACGGCAAAGGCGCGCGAACGCCTTCCGCTCCAGCGGCGAGACGTGTGTACCGCCGTGGCACGCCCGCGGATCCCAGACGTCTATGTCCTCGGGAGCAACGTTGAAGTCCCCTCCGAGCACCAGCGGATCCCGAGGATCGGCCGCCTCCGCCAGCCAGCGAGCGAGGCGATCGAACCATTGAAGCTTGGCGTGGTAGAAGGGGGAGTCGACGACACGGCCGTTGGGCGCGTACAGGGATACGAGACGGATGTCGCCGCAAACAGCCGAGATCATCCGCGCCTCGCCGAGGGGCTCGTCGTCGGCGACGTCTGGGGTGGCCGGCCGGTGCAGCGGCTCACCGAAGTTGGTGATGACCCCCTCGATCCCTCGGCGGCTCGCGATGGCGACGCCGTTCCACCGCCCCTCGCCGTGATGGGCGAGCTCGTAACCGGCGTTCCGGAAGATCTCGACGGGCGCGTCGGCGTCGGCGAGCTTGGTCTCCTGCACGAGGAGCACGTCAGGTTTCGCCCGCTCCAGCCACCACTGGACCTTCTCGATCCGGGCGTTCAGGGAGTTGACGTTCCAGGTGGCGATGCGCACGAGAGGAAGAATACCTCTTCCGGAGTCCGCCGTCCCACTACAGAGACTGCGAGAGAAGTAGTCGCACTTATCGCACCGCCCGTCGGGACACGAGCGCGAAACGGATGTTCACGCCGTGACGAGGTCCGCGAAGGCGATTCACGCAGGGCGCCGCGTGCCCGAGTATCATCGGGCTCACTCTGTCCGCGTCAGGAGTGGTCCGGCAGGGCGCGGGCTGGTCACAAACGCGGGCGCTTACTCCACGGCGTATCCAAGCACCTCGGCGTTTTCCTTTATCCGAGGGTCTCTGGTCACTATGGTGACGAGCCGAGGCGGCTCGCCGAGGAGTTCCGCGGTCGCAAGGTGCACCGCGTCGAGCGTGCGAACGGGCTCGATGGGAAACGGCTGACCGGCTCGCGCAAGCACGGGGTCGGTTACCGCAACGACGTACGATTTCCGCGCGAACACTCGCAACGCCTGGATGGCAGCACGCTCCTGGGTCGGCGTCAGCCGTCCGCTGACTCTGGCGCGGACGATCGCTCGCGCTGATTCGGCGAGGGTGAGCGCGGAGGTCACGCGGCTTCCCGGGGCGCGGAGCGCCTTGCGCGACGCCGCATCTCGTTCGAGAAGCGCAGCAAGGAGCGCGCTCGACTCGATGTAACGAATTCCCGGGGACGGTGCGCCGGGCCTGACGGGACGGCGAGACCGGGCGGGCCGGGTGCTACGCTTCGCCACGGTCGTCGTCGACGAGCTCCGCAGCAGTGCCACGCGGGAGCCGAATGTCCGGCCAGCCTTCCGTCGGGTCGCCCGCGTCGATGGGAGGTTGAATCACGCCGGCCGCGACGAGCTCGTCGAATCGACTTCGGCGTCCCACCTTGGACGACGTCGCCGGCGGAACGAGCTCGGCGACGACCCGTCCGTGGACGGTGATGGAAATGCTCTCGCCCGCCTCGATCCGGCGGATGTAGCGGCTGAGGTTGTCTTTGAGCTCGCGAATGCCAGCCATCGTCGCAGAAAAGTATAGCCACATATGGCCACAATCACAAAGGGAACGCGCACCGGGGCGTGAAGGATGCAGGCCGGGAGCTTCATCCCATGGTGCGGACCGCGGCGGGTGGGTTACAGTCTCGAGAACGTCGTCCTCGGCGCCGCCGGCGCGCGCGGGTACGTGAAGGAGGTTCGGCGATGTGGAGAGCTCGACTGATTCTGGCCCTGATCCTCATCTCCCCGCTGCCGTGGGCGATGGAGGCGGACGCGGGGGCGCGAATCCTGATCCATGCCGGGCGGCTCATCGATGGCCGGAGCGACGCGCCCCGCGCGGCGGTCACGGTGGTCGTCGAGGCCGCTCGCATCGTCGAGGTCGCCGAAGGCTACCTCGGGCCTGGCCCGGACGACCAGGTGATCGACCTGCGGTCGGCCACGCTCATGCCGGGGCTGATGGACATGCACGTGCACCTGTCGAGCGAGCAGTCGGGAGCGGCGGGCTACGCGGAGCGCTTCTTCCTGAACCCCGTCGACTTCGCGCTGCGCGCCACGGTCTACGCCCGCCGCACGCTGATGGCGGGCTTCACCACCGTGCGCGACGTGGGAGCGAGCGACAAGCTGAACCTGGCGCTGCGCGACGCCGTGGAGAAGGGGTGGATCGTGGGCCCGCGCATCGTGGCCGCGGGAGGTGTCACCACCACCGGCGGGCACGGCGACCCGACCAACGGTCTCGCCACCGAGCTGCAGCAGATGATGGCCGCGGGCCGGCCGGGCACCGCCGACGGCCCCGACGCCGTGCGCGCGGCGGTCCGGCAGCGCTACAAGGACGGCGCGGACCTCATCAAGATCGCGGCCACCGGCGGCGTGCTCAGCCTCTCCAAGAGCGGTCAGGCGCCCCTGTTCACCGGGGAGGAACTGGCCGCGATCGTCGAGACCGCGCGCGATTACGGCATGAAGGTGGCCGCGCACGCGCACGGCACGGAGGGCATGCTCCGCGCCGTGCGCGCCGGTGTCGCCTCCATCGAGCACGGCACGTTCATGACGGTCGAGGTGATGGCGGCGATGAAGGAGCACGGCACCTATTTCGTGCCCACCATCAGCGCCGGGCGGTTCGTCGCGCAGAAGGCGGAGATCGACGGGTACTTCCCTGAGGTGGTGCGTCCCAAGGCCGCCGCGATCGGCCCGCAGATCCTGGAGACGTTCACCGAGGCCTACCGGGCGGGGGTGAAGATCGCCTTCGGCACCGACCAGGGCGTGGCACCGCACGGCGACAACGGCCTCGAGTTCGTCTACATGGTCGAAGGCGGCATGCCGCCGATGAAGGCCATCCAGTCGGCCACGATCGAAGCCGCACGACTCATCGATCGGGAAGCGGATCTCGGCACCGTCGAGGCCGGAAAGCTCGCCGACCTCGTGGCCGTGCCCGGCAACCCGCTCGAGGACGTTCGCCAGATGACCGGCGTCACCTTCGTCATGAAAGGCGGAGTCGTCTACAAGCCGTAAGCGCCTCGAGCCCCCCTGAAGCGGCGCATCGAATCTCACTCAATTTCGTGATATACATATTCTCGTGAAGACCAAGCGCGCGGCAGGCGAACGCCAGAACGTAACGCTTTCCCTCCCCAAGCCCTTGCTGAAGCGGGTCAAAGTGCTTGCGGCGGAGGAAGACAAATCCATGAGCCAGCTGATGGAGGAAGCTCTGGAAGATCGAGTGCAGCGCAGAGCGGAGTACGAGCGCGCCAGGAAGCACCACCTTCGGCTGCTCGCTCGAGGGTTCGACCTGGGAACGGAGGGGCGACTCCCGGTTTCCCGGGACGAGGTGCATGACCGAGGGTAAGGTCTTCCTGGACGCGAACGTACTCGTTTACGCCCACGACTTATCCGCGGGCGGAAAACACGAGATCGCGCGGGCCACCGTGGGTGAGCTTTGGGTCGCCGGTTCCGGCGTCGTCAGCAGTCAGGTTCTGCAGGAATGGTTCGTCATCGTCACCAGGAAGATTCCGAAACCCCTGGATGCGTCGGCCGCTCGGAGAATCGTGGTGGATCTCTTGAGTTGGGAGGTGATCGTGAACGACGGCACCTCGATACTGGCGGCGATCGACATCCATCAGCGTTTCCGGTTTTCGTTCTGGGACAGCCTGATCCTCCAGGCGGCCCTGCGGGCCGGCGCAACCCGGTTGCTGAGCGAAGACTTCACCCATGGGCAGAAAGTAGACGGGCTACGGATCGAGAATCCGTTCGTCGAACTCGAACAATCGTAATGGAGCAGGCCGGCCCCGCTGCCCCGCTACGCCGACGCCGCCAGTTTCTCCCGCAGCGATGTTCCCCACGCTCCCGAGAAGCTCTTCCGCCAGCCCAACTCACCCGGTTGCCGCTCACGAGACCAATG
>DAISKN010000320.1:0-7734 GCA_036820975.1 Acidobacteriota bacterium
GAGACGGGAGGGTCACGCGGCTCGGTGACGGCGCTCGACCGGCGTACGGGGAAGGTCCTCTGGCGGGCGGGCTCGGGGGCTACCGATTACCAGTCGCCGATGCTGTGGACGCTCGATTCGGAAGAACAGCTCGTCGCCGCTGCGGGAGATTCTCTCTACGGACTCGACCCGAAAGACGGCCGGGAGCTCTGGCGGCACCCGCACGGCGGCTCCGGCTTCTACGAGAAGATCCTGAACCCGGTCGCGGTGGGCGCGAGAGGGCTCCTTCTCACCCACGAGCCGATGAAGTCCCAGTTGATCTCGTTCGAAGGAAGCGAGAGCGGGCTGACGGTGAAACAGCAGTGGGTGTCGCCGCACCTCAAGCTCAACTACGCGACTCCCATTCACCATCGGGGGCACATCTACGGGTTCAGCGGAAGCTTCCTCAGCAGCATCGATGCCGCGACGGGCGCTCTGAACTGGAAATCCCGGCCTCCGGGAAACGGCTTTCCCATCCTCGTCGACGGCCACCTCGTGGTCCTGACCAAGCGAGGGGCGCTCCACGTAATCGAGGCGGCTCCCGACGAGTACCGGGAAGTGGCCCGTCTCGAAGTCCTCCCCCACATCGCCTGGACTCCTCCGTCGTTCGCGTCCGGCCGGGTTTTCGTCCGCGACTCGTACGCGGAAATCGCCGCGGTCGACGTCGTGCCCGGCTCTCGGGTCACGCGGGAGCAAGGCGATGCCGCGACCGGGCTCGTCGCGGGAACCCGCTTCTCCGAATGGATTCGGTCTCTCGAAGGCGCTTCCGACAAGAACGAACGGATCCGGAAATTCCTGGCGGAGCAGGCGCGAGTCCCCGTCATCGAGGACGAGCGAATCGCGCACATCGTGTACCAGGGAGAGGCGAAAGACGTCGCCGTTCGCGGGGGCATGCTCGGCGCCAAAACCGAGCTCACGATGCACCGCGTTCCCGGCACCGATTTCTTCCACGCGTCTTTCGAGCTCGAGCCCGACGCGCGTCTCCAATACCAGTTCGTCCGTGACCTCGAAGAGCCCATCGCCGATCCCCTCAACCCCCGGGCTTCTGAGTCGCTCGTCTATGTGGGGCAGGTCTCGACGCTCGTCATGCCGCGAGCCGAGGCAGGGGTCGGGGCTGCGGAGAAGACGGGCCGGCTCGAGACTCTCCCGTTCGAAACGGAGGAAGTCCGGGTCGGAGCGCTGAAGTGGGGCGGAAAGAGGTCCGTCGAAGTCTATCTTCCCGCCGGATACGACGAGGCGAAAGACACCCGCTATCCGAGCGTTTACTTCCTCTATGGAGAGGAGATGCTGCGGATGGGGATGCCCTCGGTCGTCGACCAGCAGGGGCCGGTCGTCGCGATCTTCGTCGCCTCGACGAGCGGCTACGAGTACGCGCGCTCACAGCGCGACGAGCACGCGCGGATGCTGGTGAATCGCCTCGTCCCTCTCGTCGACTCGAAGTATCGGACGCTTCCCGAGGAGCGCCATCGGGCAGTCGCCGGCGTCGACGAGGGCGGGTTCGCGGCCCTCGACATCGCATTTCGCTACCCCGGGACGTTCGGGAAGGCCGCCGCACAGTCCATGCTCCCGATCGGAAAGGGCGGCGAGGAGCTCCTGCAGGCGATCTCCGATTCGAAACCCCTGCCGCTCTCGATCTACCTGGACTGGGGCCGGTACGACCACAGCAATGACGCGACCGAGACCGACATTCCCGGCTACGGCCGGCGCCTCCGGGAGGCGCTGGTCTCGAAAGGCTACGAAGTCGCGGGCCGTGAATGGAACGACAGCTCCGATCTCACCATCTGGACGTGGCGAGCCCGCCACGTCCTCCGCGCGCTGTTTCCTTAAGTTCAAGACCTCGAATCGACCGTTTTTCCCATCCCAAGGGCGCAATGGATTGCCCCTCGTGGACCCTTGCCACTGTAGCAGTTCTCACGAATCTTTGAACGAGCGGTGAGCGCCACGACGATCGATCTACCGCAGGAGTCCGTCGTCGCGTAGCCGCCCGCTTGACCTGAAGGAGCCCGACTGGCAGGATGAAGCGCGCTCCCGGCCTGACCGAGCCTCGGACCGGCAGGTCGTGGGAGAGCAGAACGAAGGAGAACGTTCGATGACAAGCTATGGGCTCGCCAAGGGTTTGTTGACGGTCGCGCTTACTCTCGGGGGAGCATGGGCGCTAGCGCAAGCGCCCGCGACGGAGCAGGCTCTGGCCCGGAGCGCACAAGAGGGTGAGCTCCAGTGGGGGCCCTGCCCCCCCTTCATGCCGGCTGGCTGCGGTCTTGCGGTTCTCCATGGCGATCCAGCGAAGCCGAACGCCGATGTATTCCTCAAAGTGCCCGGCAATGCGGTGCTCGCGGAGCACTGGCACACCTCGGCCGAGCGAATGGTGCTGGTAGCGGGAGAGCTTCACGTCACTTACCGAGGTCAGCCGAAAACGGTCCTCACACCGGGCATGTATGCTTACGGGCCCGCGAAGCTGCCACACAGCGCGTCCTGCGTGGGTAGCACACCCTGCGTCTTGTTCATCGCGTTCGAGTCTGCCGTAGACGCGGTCCCGACGGAGGCTACAGCTAAGTAGAGTCCGAGCCGCCCCATCGTCGATGAGCCCGGTGTCTTGGGGTGAGGGCGCGTGGGAGATCGATTCAGCCGCTCAGCACGAAACGCACTTGTGATTGTTCTTGGAGCCTAGCTTCTCCAGGAGCGCCACGGTCTCCGGGAACGGCTGGACGCGCTGCACCGGTCCGTTCGCCATGTCGGCGACGGTCTGGCCTTCGCGGTTGACCCGCGTGACGTCCGCGCCTTTCGAGACGAGATAGAGAATCATCTCGTTGTCGCCTCTGGAGGCGGCGTGATGTAGAGCGGTATTGCCCTCGTGGTCGACGGCGTTCACGTCCGCTCCGCATTCTTCGACGAGGTACTTCGCCGCGCGGAAGAGTCCCGCCGGGTGATGGCGATGGGAGTTCGCGGCGAACCCCTCGCCGTAGCCCACACCCGCCGCCGCCTGGAGGGGCGTCACGCCCGGGCCTCCCACCGGAACCGGAGGAAGCCCGGAGAGATCCTTCGCCTCGCGGGTACCGTCGCCCGTCCGGGGCCGTCCGGGAGGCTTCACCGTGGGAATGTTCGGATCCGCGCCGTGATCTTTCAGGAGCTGCATGGCTTCGACGTCACCGGCATAGGCGGCGCGCCAGAACGCGGTTGCGCCCCCCTCGTCCACTCCAGAGAGATCGAAGTTGTATCCCGAGTACCAGAGCTTCTTCTTCAGCCGGACGTTCGGGTCGGCGCCCTTGTCGAGGAGCGCTTTCATGAAACCCATGTACGTCAGGTTCTGCTGCAGGTAGGCGCGCGGCTGAGGATAGAGAGCTTTGGGAGCCCAGGTCACGTTCACCGCGGCGTAGAGAGGAGTGGCCCCGGCTTCGCTCGCGAGGTTCGGGTCGGCGCCGAGATCGAGCAGAGCCTTTCCGAGGTCGAAGTGACCGTTGATGGTCGCGATGAGAAGAGGGGTCGTCTCGTCTCCGGCGCTCGCGGCATTGACGTCGGCCCCTGCCTCGAGAAGGGCCATGACGGTCTCGAGGTGACCCTGACGCGCGGCGAGATGGAGCGCCGTCATTCCGCCTTGATTGCCCACCAGCTGACCGTAGGTCAGGGCCTTCGGCTCGTCGTCGGCTTTCTTCTTGCCGGAGCCCCCACCGGGAGTCATCCAGCCGAAGAGCTTTCCGAAGACGTTCCCCCCCGAGGCCTTCTTCTCGTCCTCTTCACCCTCTCCGTCCTCCTGCGCCCGGCCGCCCTGGCCTTGCGCGAAGACGCCGAATTTCTCCTGCCGCTGTCGCCTGAGCTCGCGGTGCTCCTTCTCGATGGCAGCCGCGTCCACCACCTTCGTCGAAAGGGTGACGTCGGCTCCGCGCGCGACCAGCAACTCCACCACCGGGGCGCGATCGTAGGCGGACGCGAACATCAGCGCCGTCTGCCCCATCGCGGACTCAGCCGTATTGATTGAAGCTCCCCGATCCAGGAGGACCGTCACCGCCTCGACGCTCCCCGACGCGGCGGCGAGCATCAGCGCCGTTGTGCCGTTGGTGGTGGCATCGTTCTGATTGGCGCCCGCCTCGAGCAGGGTCGAGACCATCGCCGCCTGTCCGCTCTTCGACGCGAGAAGCAGAGGCGAAAAAGCGCCGAGCCGGGTCGAAGCCTTCACGTTCGCGCCGGCGTAGAGCAGCATCTTCGCCAGATCCACGTCGCCGGAGAGCGCCGCCCAGTGCAGGGCGGTCATGCCGTCCCCCTGGGCCGCGTTCACGTCGACGCCCTGCCGCAACAGCTCGCGCACGGCCTCGCGATCGCCCGCCATCGCCGCGTCGGCGACCGGTGTCTTGCCGGAGGGGATGTCGCCGGGCGACGCCGCCAGCAACGTCAGCGACAAGAGAGCGACGTTGAATCCTGCCCACATACTCGTTCTCCTTACTTGACGCTCGCCTCGCTCTTCGCTCGGCTCGCTCCCCGCGCGAGGAGCGCGGAGAGGACGGCCGATTCCCGCGGTCCGCGCCGAAGCCAGCGACCGCTTCCTCCCGGCCAGGCTCGCTCCGCTCGCACGATCAGATCGCGACTTCCCCGGTGCTGTCGCCGAATCGCTCGAGATCGTCGAGCCCGAGCCGGTGCAGCACCGACAACATCACGTTCGCCATCGGGGTCTCGTCCGCGGTCTTCACGTGGAGATTCCCCTTGAGCTGGCCGTTGGCGTGGCCCGCCAGGAACAGCGGGCACCGTTTGTGGTTGTGGACGTTCGGATCGCCCATGGGCGATCCGTAGATCACGAGGGTCTTCTCCAGAAGGTTGCTCTCGCCCTCCATCGTCGACTTCAGCTTCTCGAGCAGGTAGGGGACGGTGCTCACGTGGTACTGGTTGATCTTGGCGAACTCCTCGATCCGCTTCTCCTGGTCGCGGTGATGGGAGGCGGGATGGAACGCGGTCGAGATGCCGCTTTCCGGATAGACCCGTCCCGACCCGTCGCGTCCCATCTTGAACGAGAAGATGCGGGTCATGTCCGTCATGAAAGCGAGCACCTGGAGATCGAACATGATCTTGACGTGCTCGTCGAAGGAATCGGGGACGCCGATGGGAGCGCCGGGAAGCTCTCTCGTCTCGCCGCTCGCGTTCCTCTCTTCCGTCTTCTGGATCCGACGCTCGATCTCGCGCACGTTCTCGAGGTAGTCGTTCAGCCGGGCCCGGTCGGCCGGCCCCAGCTCTTTCTGGACCCGCGAAATCTCACCCGCGATCCAGTCGAGGATGCTCTTGTCCGTTCGCCTTCGCGCGGCGCGATCTTCAGGCGTTCCGCCGTCACCGAAGAGCTGATCGAAAATCACCCGCGGGTTCCGGATCGCCGGCAGCGGATCCGTGGGCGACGCCCAGCTGATGGTGTCGGTGTAGATGCAGGAGTAGCCGTAGGTGCATCCGCCCGCCTGGTCCACGTTCTCGATCGAAAGCTGCATCGAGGGGATCGGGGTCTCCTGGCCGAACCTCTGTGCGTAGAGTTGATCCAAAGACGTCCCCGCGAGCACGTCCGAGCCCTCCGTCTGCTTGGGATGCGCCTGCGTCAGGAACACGGCGCTCGCGCGGAAGTGGTCGCCGCCGATCTCGGGAAGCGTGCAGGCTTCCGCGTTCTTCACGTCGGTGTTGCTGACGATGGTGAGGTAGTCGCGATAGGGCTCGAGCGAGCTCAAGCTCGTCGGCGCCAGATCGAAGGCGTTTCCTTCCGCCGCGGGCGACCAGAGGTTCTTCTCGAGCCCGTACTTGGTGCTTCCAGCGGCGCCGTGCACCATCTCGATCGAGACCAGGCGGGTTCGTTCCTTGCCGGCGGTACCCGCCCACGCGCGCCGGGCGGGCACCATCGCTTCCAGGAACGGCAGTGCCACCGAAGCCCCCATGCCGCGGAGCAGGGTGCGGCGGGAAATGTGTTTATTCGTGATGAACATCGCCTGGACCTCCTGACGGTTACTTACTGGACGTCCTCAACGTCGGTCGCAACCGGCTCGTGAACCCTGATCATTTGAAACGCCGGGCTTCCCACGATTCCCTTGATGAAAGACGAAATGCGGAAGTCGTTCGCCTTGGCCTCTCGCACGATCCAGCGGACCGTGGGCATGTCATAGTACTCGACTCTCCGGCCGAGCGCGTAGGTCATGAGGCTTTCGGTGAAGCTGGTCACGACCACGTCCTGATACTTCAGGAGCGCCTGCCGTAGACCGGGGGGGCCGTCGAGCGGGGTTCCGTCGTAGAGCTCGCCCGAAGAATCCACGGGAACGCCGTTGTCCTTGATTCGCCAGGCTCCCGTGGCGTCGAAGTTCTCGAGCGCGAGCCCCAGCGGGTCGATGACCACGTGGCAGGATGTGCAAGCCGGGTTCGAGCGATGAAGCTCCATCGCCTCGCGCACCGAGAGAGCTTTCCCATGCGCCTGGTCCGTGGTGGCCTCGAGAAGGGGCACGTCCGGCGGCGGCGGGGGCGGCGGCGAGCCCAGGAGGACCTCGAGAATCCACTTGCCTCGAATCACCGGCGACGTCCGATCCGCAACCGACGTGAGAGTGAGGACGCTCCCATGGCCCAGAATGCCGCGGCGGGATTCTCCGTCGAGCTTCACCCGTCGGAACTGGCTTCCGGTCACGTTCGGGATTCCGTAGTGCCGGGCAAGGCGCTCGTTCACGAAGCTGTAGTCCGCAGTCAGAACCTCGAGGACGCTCCGATCCTCGCGAACCAGGTTCTCGAAGAAGAGCTCGGTCTCGCGCTTCAGGGCGGACGCGAGCGTGTCGTCGTAAAGAGGATAGAGAAGGTAGTCGGGATGCATCCCGTCGAGGTCCTGAAGCCTCAGCCACTGCGACGCGAATCTCGTGGCGAGCGCATCGGAGCGGGGATCGGCGAGCATGCGCTCCACCTGTCGGTCGAGCACCGCCGGATCTGAGAGCAGGCCCTCGGTCGCGACCTTGACCAGCTCTTCGTCCGGAACCGTGGCCCAGAGGAAGAATGAAAGACGGGACGCGAGCGCCAAATCGCTCAGACGGTGAATCCCCCCGGCCTCGGGCGCCGCCTCGAGGCGGAATACGAAGTGCGGGCTCGCGAGGATCGCCTGGAGCGCCGTCCGCACGCCCGATTCGAAATCTCCCTCGGTGGCGCCGGTCTCGTAAAAGGACATGAGGCCCTCGACATCCGATTCGTTCAGGGGCCTCCGGTAGGCTTTGGCGGCGAGCTCGGAGACGATCCGCTGCGCGCAGGACCCTTCGTCCTCGGCCGAAGTCGGCCGGCAGGTGAAGATCTTCCGGCGGCTCACCGTTTCCGAGATCCCGGTGACGCCGTGCGGTCCGTTGATGCGGAACTCGCGCAGGTGGGGAAGAGCCTTCACACCGTAGTCTGTGCCGATGGTGGTGTCGGCGAGCGTGTGATCGATCGGAGCCATCAGGTCGTCGACCGGGCTCTCGAACCTCTGGAGGAACGCGGCCGAGACCCGGTGGGGGCCGGCCTTCACGAAGACCGGTGGAGTCTCCATGTTCATTCCGTTGGGATCGGACTCGTCCATCATCGGGTCGATATCGAGGAGCGCGACCCGCTCGCCTTCGATCGAGATCTCGACCTGCTCGCCCTTCACCGCGGCTCCGTAGAGCTGCCCGGTGGGGCTCCCGTGCAGCATCATCTTGAAGACGTACTGGCCGTCGGCCGGGAAGTGATGCACGACCGAGAGCCCGCCGCGGGTTCCGAACG
>DAISKN010000321.1:0-7715 GCA_036820975.1 Acidobacteriota bacterium
ACTCCGTCCCACTGGCGTTCGTTGAGCGAGTGGATCGCCACCCACGATCCGGCGAAGACGGCGGTTCCCGACGCCGACATGACGTTCCGCTGGCTCAGCACCGTCGTCCTCGTCGCTTTCTCCGGCGCCGTCTACCCCCAGGCGATCCAGCGCATCTACGCGGCGAAAAGCGCCCGCTCTCTGAAGAGATCGCTGCAATTCATGATCTTCATGCCGCTCGTGACCATCGTTCCCGTCGTTCTCACCGGGCTTGTCGGCCTCCGGCGTTTTTCCGGGCTCGACGGGGTCGCGGCGGATCAGATCGTGCCGATGCTCCTTCGGGACTGGGCGCTTTCGTCGCTTACGAGCTACGTGCTCTCGGTCCTGGTGCTGGCGGGAGCGCTCGCCGCTATCATGTCCACAGCCGACTCGGTGCTTCTGAGTCTCTCCTCCATCCTCGCCAAGGACTTTCTCGGCAAGACCGCGCTTCGAAACGCGCCCGAGGCACGACTCACGCATGCGGGAAAGATTCTCTCCTGGGCGGTGACGGGGGTTCTCGCGTGCATCGCGCTGTCCCCACGGATGACGCTCTGGGGGCTCATCGAGCTGAAGTTCGAGCTCTTGATCCAGGTCGCGCCCGCGATCATTCTCGGCGTCATCTGGCCGAGGCTCGAGGCGAAGGCGACGCTCGCGGGACTCGCCGTAGGGACGGTCGTCGCCGGGAGCCTCGCGCTATCGGGCGTGAACGAGGTGGTCGGGATTCAGGCCGGACTCTTCGCGCTGGGACTCAACCTGGCGCTCTCCGTGGGACTTTCGTTTCGGAAGGAGGAAGCATGATCGAAGGAATCGCATTGGTCGTGGCTCTGGCCGCGGCGCAGACATGGAGCGTCCCTCCAGAGACGGAGCGCTGCCCCTCCCGGTGGGGAGCCTCCGACGAGCGAGGCTCCGCGAACCACATGGGGCCGGCGTCCGTCCTTCGCGCCCGGGAGCTCATCCGAACGGGCGAGGTGATCGAGCTCGCCCACGTGCTGAGCTCCGATATGCCGCTCTTCGGCACCCGACGTTTCGATCTCCACACCAAGCGCACGACCATGAACCCGCAGTCGAACCGCCGCGGCTCGAACGAGGAGCTCGTGGTTGCGGAGATCGGACAGGTGGGAACCCAGTTCGACGGCTTCGCCCACCAGACGCACGAGGACAGCTGGTACAACTGCATTCCGGCGAGCGAGAGCGCCACCCGGAGCGGGTTCACCCGGCTTGGAATCGACAAGGTCGGAATGCTCATGACCCGCGGCGTCCTCCTCGACATTGCCGGACTCAAGGGAGTCCCGATCCTTCCCGACAACTACGAGATTACCGTCGCCGACCTCGAGGCCGCGCTCTCCCGCCAGAACCAGAAGCTCGCGCCCGGGGACGCCGTTCTGATCAACACCGGGTGGGGCGCGCTCTGGGCGAAGGACAACGCGCGCTACGTCAAGAGCTGCCCCGGGCTCGGCATCGCCGCCGCCGAGTGGGTCGCCCGGCAGGATCCGATGCTCCTCGGCTCGGACAACTGGCCGGTAGAGGTCGCTCCCAACCCCGACCCCGAGCTGTCGCTTCCCGTGCACCAGATTGCACTGGTGGTGAACGGCATTCACCTTCTGGAGAACATGAAGCTCGACGAGCTCGCGGCGAAGGGAGTCCACGAGTTCGCGTTCGTGATTCAGCCGCTGAAGCTCAAGGGTGGGACCGGATCGACGGTCTCCCCGGCGGCGATCAGATAGTCACCACGGCCAGACTCGGATCGTTTCCGAAGCCTCGGACCAGAAGAACGTTCTGTCCCTCGACTCCGAGACCGAGATCCAGCGCGAGACGCCGCGCCAGATCCTCCGGGTGTTCGAACTCCTTCTCCTCCACCAGCCGGGGAATGATGCCCCAGAGAAGGGCGGTCTTCCGGCAGGTGCCCGGGTCGGGGGAGGTCGCGACGATGGGGGCCGCGGGTCGAGACGCGCTCATGACCTGAGCGGTGCGGCCGCTCTTCGAGATCACGACGATCGCCCGCGAATGCATGTCCCGCGACAGCTGCGCCATCGCTTTCGCGAGAGCGTCCTCCGCCGGCATGGGGGCAGCGGAGTCCTGATTCTGCGAGAGCCCGCGGAAGCCTCCCGCGTGCCAGAGGTAGGACTCGGTCTCTCGAGCGACCGTATCCATCATCTCGACGGCCTGGACGGGATACTTGCCCGTCGCGGACTCCGCCGAGAGCATCACCGCGTCCGCGCCGCTCCGGACCGCGAGCGCCACGTCCGAAACCTCGGCCCGGGTGGGGCGGGGCTTCTCCACCATCGACTCCAGCATCTGGGTCGCGACGATGACCGCCTTCGCTTTCCCCCGCGCAAGATCGGTGAGCTGGATCTGTACGAGAGGCACCTTCTGCGGAGGCATCTCGACGCCGAGATCTCCGCGCGCGACCATGATTCCGTCGGCCGCGTCGAGGATGGCGTCGATCTCCTGGAGCGCCTCCGGCCGCTCGATCTTGGCGATGATCGCGGCCCGGCCCCCGTTCTCCGCGACCAGGCTCTTCAGCTCCTCGACGTCTTTCGCGCGGCGCACGAACGAGAGCGCCAGGAGATCGACTCCGAGCTCGAGAGCGAACTTCGCGTCTTTCCGATCCTTGTCGGTGAGCGAAGGCACGGAGAGGGCGACCCCGGGGAGGTTCATCCCCTTCCGGCTCTTGAGCTCTCCTCCGGCCTGGACTTCGCAGGAGACCTCGGTCCCTTCGACTCGGAGGACGCGAAGCGCGAGGGCACCGTCGTCGAGGAGGATGCGGTCCCCCTCCTTGACGTCCCGGGCGAGCGCCTCGTAGTGCGTCGGGATGAGACTCGCGCCGCCGGGAACGCCGCGGGTCGTGACCGTCACCCGCTGTCCCTTCTCGAGGAGGATGCTCCCACCGGGAAAATCGCCCACGCGGATCTTGGGACCGCTGAGATCCCCGAGGATCGCGGTCGGTTGCCGCCTCGATTCGGCGGCGCTCCGCACGCGGCCGTAGGTGGCGCCGTGGCTCTCGTGAGTCCCGTGCGAGAAGTTGAGCCGGAAGACGTCCACCCCCGCCTCGATGAGCCGCGAGATCGTCGCCCCGTCGCTCGAGCTCGGTCCCAGGGTGGCGACGATCTTCGTGCGGCGGTACTTGAGGGGCTCGATCCGGGTGCCGATGCGCATGCGGTAATTCTGTCACGACTCAGTCGGCCTGGCGTTCGGCAAGCCAGTGAATGTGGTTCTTCCTGATATCCTTCGAGCGGAAATGGACAGGAGACCCCTATGAGCACCCGAAGAGAGTTCGTGACCAGGGCGCCCCTCGCGCTTCTCGGGGCCGCGGCAGCGTGCCGAGCCTCGGACAAGAAAGGACGGACCGTCCCCGGCAGGACGGAACAGGACGTTTCGACTCCGGGAGCCCCCCCCACGTTCGGAACCATGACCGAAGCGGGGCCGGAGGTCTCACCATCGACTTTCGCCGAAGCGGAAAAGCTCGCGCAAGTCACGATGACCGACGGGGAGCGCGAGCAGATGGCGGCCTCGTGGCGAAGGTCCATGTCGGCGATGCTCGAGCGGAGGACGGGCCCGCGCACGGTCGCGATCGCACCCGAAGTGGCGCCGGGTTTCGTCTGGAACCCTGTCCTTCCCGGGGTTACGGTGCCGGAACTGCAAGACCGGTTCGTGCGTTCCCATGCCGGCCCCGGGCCGCTTCCGGCGAAAGACGACGACATCGCCTACGCCCCCGTCACCTCCCTCGCGCGCTGGATCGAGGCCCGCGAGCTCCCGGCGGAGCGCCTCACGCGAATCTATCTCGACCGTATCGATCGCTTCGACGGGAAGCTTCGGAGCGTGATTACGCTCCTCCGCGACCAGGCGCTCGCGCGGGCGAGAGAGGCCGACGCCGAGATCGGGGCCGGAAAGTACCGTGGGCCGCTGCACGGAATCCCCTGGGGAACGAAGGACCTCGTGGACACCGCGGGCGTCGCCACTACGTACGGGGCCGAGCCTTTCCGGAATCGAGTGCCCGACCGGGATTCCGCGGTGGTCGCGCGGCTGCGCGAGGCCGGGGCGATCCTCATCGCCAAGCTCAGTCTCGGAGCTCTCGCGCTGAACGACATCTGGTTCGGGGGGCAGACGATGAATCCCTGGCTCCTCGAAGAGGGCGCCTCCGGCTCGAGCGCTGGACCGGGCGCGGCCACGGCGGCGGCGCTCGTCGCTTTCTCGATCGGAAGCGAGACCGGCGGCTCGATCATAAGCCCCGCGATGCGGTGCGGTGTCACGGGGCTCCGCCCGACCTTCGGCCGGGTCCCGCGCTCCGGCGCCATGACCCTGTGCTGGTCGCTCGACAAGCTCGGTCCGATGACGCGCAGCGTCGAGGATGCCATGCTCGTCCTCTCGGCGATCTCCGGACCCGATGCGGGGGACGTCGCGAGCGTCGCCGCCGCGCTCAGTTTCGACGCGAGCGACCCGGTTGCGGGGTTGCGGGTGGGGTACTTCCCGAAATGGATGACCGAGGCTCCTTCGACCGAGGTGGATCGCGCGGCCTTCGATGCCGTGAGTCGGTTGGGCATGACGCCCGTAGAAGTCGAGCTCCCCGACTGGCCCTACGCTTCGCTCATGCCGATCCTCTTCGCCGAAGCCGCGGCCTCATTCGAGGAGCTGACGCTCAGCGGCGCTGACGACCAGTTGACGGCTCAGGTGCCGGATGCCTGGCCCAACCTCTTCCGGGAATCGCGCTTCCTGTCGGCCGTCGATTTCGTCCAGGCCGATCGAATGCGCCGCCTGGTCACCCTGGAGATGGCCCGCATCTTCTCCGAGGTGGACGTTCTCCTCGTGCCGTCCCTGCGGGACGAGATGCTCACGATCGGGAACTTCACCGGCCATCCGTCTCTCACGCTGCGCACCGGTTTCGTCGAGGTGACGAAGGCGCGAAGCGACTGGGCACCCGACCCCGCGAATCCGCTCCCCGTATTCTCGACGCCCCGGCGCGTGCCGCATGGAGTGACGCTCCTCGGCCGCCTTTTCGACGAGGGAACCATCGCCCGGGTGGGAATGGCGTTAGAGCGCGAGTTCGGAGCCTGGTCCGAGAAGCCGCCGGGGTTCTGAGTCGGCACTAACTGGCCCGCGAGGTGAAGCTCGCTCGGCAAGGGGCAGGATAGCGGCGGAGCGTGAAGGGCGGCGTCCTGGCAACGAACCGCTCGCCCGCATCGTCTAACCAGAAGCTCGACGGAAGCTCACTGAACGGCGATAGGCGTCGTTTCGTTACAGGAACCCGGAGCCATATGCGATTCACAGACGACCTGCGCTACGCGATGCGGCAATTCGTCCACGCTCCCGGCTATGCGGCGACTGCGGTCTTGACGCTGGCGCTGGGAATCGGCGCGACCACCGCCATCTTCACTCTGGTGCATGCTGTCTTGCTGAAGTCGCTTCCGGTGGCCCGGCCCGAGGAGCTCTATCGGGTGGGCAACAACGAGAACTGCTGTGTTAACGGGGGTTTGCAGGACGACTGGTCGCTCTTCTCCTACGACAAGTACAAGACCTTCCGCGACGGGACACCCGGGTTCCTCGAGCTCGCGGCGTTTCAGGCCGGTCGCGGTCTCGCGGGCGTGCGCCGCGTCGGGAGGAACGAGCCGGCGGAGTCGCAGCGAACCCAGTACGTCTCCGGGAACTACTTCTCGATGTTCGGAATCGGCGCTTACGTCGGGAGGGTATTCACCCCGGAAGACGACCGGAGTGGCGCCGAGCCCGTTGCCGTCATGAGCTATCGCACCTGGCAGGGGAAATACGGGCTCGACCCGTCGGTCGTCGGGTCGACGTTCACTCTCAACGGCCAGCCCTTTACCGTAGTGGGCGTCACGCCCCCGTCCTTCTACGGCGATCGACTCGAGAATACGCCCGCGTTCTGGCTTCCTCTGGAAACGGAGCGTCTTCTGGACCGCACGGCGACCCTGCTCGATTTCCCCAACTCGGATTGGCTCGACCTCATCGGCCGCATCGCCCCCGGGGCGGATCCGCGAGCCATCGAAGCCCAGCTGCAGGTGCAGTTGCGACAGTGGCTCCTGAGCCCCATCGCCGAGCTCGATGACGGCAGGAAGGCGCTGGTGCCGAAGCAGACGCTGCATCTCTCTCCCGGCGGCGCGGGAGTCCAGATGATGCGCGAGGAGTATGAGTCGGGCCTGCGTCTCTTGTTCTGGGTCTCCGGTTTCGTCCTTCTGATCGCCTGCGCCAACGTCGCGAACCTCATGCTGGTGCGGGCGGCGAGCCGCCGGCAGCAGATTTCCCTTCGGACCGCCCTGGGGGCGCCGCGCTCGCGGCAGGTGGCGCAGGTGCTCATCGAGAGCACCGCCCTTGCCCTCCTCGGAGGGATCGTGGGCGTCGCGTTCGCGTTCTGGGGAACGAGCCTGATCCTGCAGCTCGCTTTCCGGAACCAGGCGGTGGCGATCAGTCCCATGCCCTCGCTCCCGGTTCTGGGCTTCACCTTCGGTATCTGCCTCCTCACGGGAATCCTCTTCGGCATCGCCCCGGCGTGGTTGATGGCTCGGATGGATCCGGCCGACGCCCTGCGGGGCACCCACCGATCCACCACGTCCGGCGGGTGGACGCAGAAGTCTCTCGTCGTCGCCCAGGCGGCGTTGTCGCTCGTTCTCCTGTGCGCCGCGGGACTGCTCACGCAGAGCCTTCGAAACATGCAAGGTCAGGACTTCGGGTTCGAGGTCGCGAACCGGTACATCCTGCACATGGATCCGGCGATGGCCGGGTATGGCGTGGAGGAGCTCCCTTCGTTCTACCGGAACCTTCGCGACAGCCTCGGGGCGATTCCCGGCGTGAGCCGCGTGAGCTTCGCGCTCTATAGCCCCATGGAGGGGGATAACTGGGGTGAGACGGTTTATATCGAGGGCCAGCCGCCCCCTCAGCCGGGGAGCAACGAGAACGGTTCGTCGTGGCTGCGGGTGAGCGACGGCTACTTCGAGACGATCGGAACCCGGATCGTGAAGGGTCGGGGGATTACGGAGCAGGATACCGCAAGCTCGCGGAACGTCGCCGTGGTAAACGAGACGTTCGCCCGGAAGTTCTTCAAGGACGACGATCCGATCGGGAAACGCTTCGGAGACCTCGACCCGAAATACGCGGGAGTCTTCGAGATCGTCGGCGTTACCGAGGACACGCAATACCGGGAAGCGACGAGACGGATTCCCCCCACGTTCTTCCTTCCCCAGGCGCAGCAGGTGGGGTACGACGAGCCGCGATTCCGGGCGTTCGAGGATCGTTCTCACTACCTGAGCGCGGTAGTGATCCTGGCCGAAGGCACCTTGCCCGGCCTCGAGCCCGAGGTCCGCCGGGCGATGGCGCAGGTCAATCCCGATCTGGCGGTGATCGACTTCATGACTTTCGCCGCGCAGGTGGACGGGAACTTCGCGCAGCAGACCATGCTGGCGAGGTTGACGTCGCTCTTCGGCGTCCTGGCGCTGGTGCTGGCCTCTGTCGGCCTCTACGGGGTTACCGCCTACTCGGTCGAGCGCCGCACGAGCGAGATCGGGATCCGCATGGCGCTCGGCGCGGACGCGTCGAGAGTCTTGAAGCTCGTTCTGCGGGGGGCGTTCGCGCAGATTGGACTCGGACTCCTCATCGGCGTTCCGGCTACCATCGCGACAGGATACGGGATGACGACGCAATTGTTCGGCGTGAAGCCCTATTCCCCGGGGATCCTTCTGGTCACGACCCTG
>DAISKN010000322.1:0-7700 GCA_036820975.1 Acidobacteriota bacterium
GGCGGAGGCCTCGTAGCCTTCGCGCAGGAACAGCAGGTATCGCTGACCGCGGGCGAAAACGGGCATTCCATGAACGATGGCGGCCCGATTGCCGAGAACGCCGCCCGCGACTTCGAACACCAGCTGACTTCCACCGGCGCCCTTGAGCTCCTCTTCGACCTCCAGAGTGACGCGGGTGAAAATCATGCTTCCTCCCTCGACACCGAGGGCTTCAGCCGCGGGTCCGAGACCGACGGCTTCGTCCCCGGCGGCGGCTCTGGGAGACGTCGCATCTTTCTGTTGCCGTTCGGCGCGATCTTCGGGCGCCGCGCCCCTACTCACCGCCTCGAGGTTCACGACCCTGCCTCGGACGATGAGAGCGGCCTCGGCGACGCGCTCGGCGAAAGACAGATTCTTGACGGCGGAGGCTCCGGCGGGACGAACCCCGCCCGAGCCCAAGAGCACGGCGAGAGCGATCAAACCAATCTTTCCAGTCAACGGGCACCTCCAGCTTTTTCGAGCGTTGTTACGAGCCCAGGAGCAACGTCCGTGCCAGGCGCTCGAGGAGGGGTTCGCCGGCTAAGTGCCTGTCTTTGCTAGATGCTCTTGCGTCAGTCGAGTGTTCCGATTGTGGAGTGACGAGCTACACAATCCCGAGTGAGACCGAGGGCGATACTATGCGGATGAGAAGGGAGATCGCAGCCGCGAACGTCCTCTCGACCGTCGTTCTTCCCACCTTCCGCCCTCACGAACGGTTTCGTCTGGCTCGATCACCGCGAGAATGTGGAAGGCGCGGAGCAGATGCGAAAGCGTTGATCGGCGGGGTCTGCGTCAGCGTTCCCGGGGCTCTCGATCCAGGTAGCGATCGAGGATCATGATCTTCTGCCAGATCTTGCGCGAGAGCCCGTTCGCCAGGCTCTCGATGTCGTCGACCGCCGCGAGCGCCTGCGAGTCGGGAAAGGTCTGCACGTAAAGGGCCCCGATCTTGGAGACGATCGAGAGCATCTCGCTGCAGTAGTCGAGATAGCGGTTCAGCTCCAGGGCCGTCATGCTGTGGGCGGGCGAGGCCTCCGTCGCCGCGTGGCGCCCGAAGACCATCTCCGGATCCTTCGTGAGCTGGTGCATGTCGATGACGTGGGCGAGCGCGCGAAGCTCGTTCATCGCGGTGAGAGTTCGCTTCCGCTTGATGCGGGTCTCGATGGTGACGAGAAACGCGATTCCCGCGCCCAGGAAAACCAGGTCCGCGAGGAGCGCCTCCGCCCCCTCGACGAAGTTGGACAGGTCCCAGAACGACTCCGTCATGCGGACGTTCGCGAGAACGACGGCGGCGATCCCGAGGACGCCTCCGACCAGGAGGAGCCCGACCCCGATCCGGAGCGGGACGTTCGGGCGGGAGAGCCGCCGGCCGCCGCCTCGCCCGCCGACGATCGGGTGACGGAGCTGGCCCTGGCGGACATCCGCAAGCGTATCCAGGGCGATCACTACGTGGTGCTGAGCCTCGCCCAGGACGTGGACGTTCCCCAGGTGCGGGCCAGGGGGCGGGAGATCGCCCGGCAGCGCTCCTGGGACTCCCGGGCGATATCGAGGAGCTCGTCGGCGACCCGCAGCAATCCGGATTCGGGAAACCGTGCGTGAACCCGGGTCCTCAGACTCGAAGCGGTGTCGACGACCTTGTCGGCGCGGATCGTCCGGTACATGGCCGGGGGGGATTGTATGCTGGTTTCGGCCGGGTCAGTCCGCTTCCAGCATGCCGTGGGCGATCGCGAATCGCGTGAACGCGGCGACGGTGCGAATCCCGAGCTTCCTTCCGATGTTCTCCCGGTGGGCCTCCACCGTGCGCGGAGTCACCCGCAGGAGAGAGGCGATCTGACGGCTCGTTCTCCCCTCCGCGACGAGCGCTATCACCTGGCGCTCCCGCGGCGTCAGCTCGGAGGCGGTCGCCGCGCCGCGATCCGCGTCGAGTACCGTATCCGTCCCCCGTACCGCGTCCGACAAGGAGCCGGCGTCGACGATCACCACGTCCGGCGCCCGTTTCACCGCCTCGCTGAGCGCCTGCCCGACGCTCGAGGTCCGGGAGACGATGAGGATGCGGGGATGGACTCCCAGCACCGCTTCGAGCTCGCCCGGGAGGCCGGCGCGAGGCGAAACCAGCGCCACGCGAATCTTGCGCGTCTGGGGGCGGTCGGATCGAGAACCTCCCATCGTCTATATATGCGGTAGACGTGGTTTCGTTACGGTGCCGGACGATAATTTTGGTCGAAACAGTCGGATTTCCTTCCGACCCGGTCACTCGACGAGGCGAAGCACGTACGTCTGGATGGGCTCGTACAGCCCGGAAGCGGTTTCCCCGTCGAGGGATATGGAGTAGTCACCGGGCTCGAGTCCTGTCAGCGGGAGGGGAAAGGGGACGAGGACCCCTCGGTCGATGACGCTCGCCGTCAACCTCCCGGAGACATGGATTGGCCTCGAGTCGGCATCGCGCAGCGTGGCGCGATACCGCTCGTGCGAATTCGCGCCGAGATCGAGCATCGCTGTGACTACCCGCCGGGAGGGGGACAGAGTCACGGTCGGGACTTCTCCCGCGCTCCTGGTCAATCCTGCGGTCAAAACCACGAATGGATCCTCGCCCGTCCTCGACGTGGACGTGTATATCGCGAGCGCCAGTACCCCCAGGAGGAGCGAGGCGGCGAAGGCGGGACGCTGCCACCTCCACATCGACGCGAACCCGCTTACCGCCGCTTGCCAGCGGCTTCCCGTCGGGGTGAGCGCCTCCGACGTCTCCAGGCTCTTCCTGAAATCCCGGGCGAAATCGATTTGCCGGACCCCGCCCGGGACCTTCTCCAGATACGCCAGGAAAGTCGAAGCCTCGCTTTGGGTGAGAGATCCGCACAGGTACTCGTCGATGAGCTCTTCTTCCATGGCCAGAAGCAGCTCGTAAAGGCCGTCGTGCGAGAGCAGGCTGTATTCGAGGCGCTCGACGTCCGGCTCCGGTAGCGTCCCGAGCAGAAATGCCCGCAGCTCCGCGGTTCGTCCGTTTCCGTCCGAATCTTCGAGGTTCATGTCCATTACACTTCGTTATGCAAGAAGGGCGCTTTCATTTCACCTCAACGTCGTTCTTTTTTGCGCAGTCGTGGGCGCAGAGAGAAAGTCGCTTGCGAATCCGAAACGCCTTGATCCGGAGCAAGTTCAGGGCAATCCCGAGATCCGCCGCCAGCCGCCTGCGGCGCTCTGCTTTGCCGTTCTCTTCGTACCGATAGTATTCACGTATCAGCTGCCGATCGCCCGAATCGAGCTCCGAAAGGCAGGCTTCGAGGCAGGTGTGGACCACTTCCCGCGTCGAAGCTTCGTCGCCGGACGCGGCCTCGAGAGGGCCGTGGTCCTCGATCGAGACCGTTCGCGGCCGCCGGCTGAACTCCCGGTACACGTTGCGGGCCACCGCATGGACGAATCGGATGGGATCCCCCTGGTAGTGGTCGGCGACCTCGGGGAGCTTGTTCAGGACCCGGCTGATGGTCTCGTCCGCCAGGTCCTCCGGGATGGGGCACCCCCGGCGCGCGAAGACCCTCACGAGGCGCCCCCGCATTTTATCGAACCCCGGCGGGCTCAGCAGCTCGTCGAACGGAGAGTTCCGGCGCCCCGTGGGGAGAGCCTGCGGCAGCTCGTCGGATACCGGGAGAGGCTGAAGCCCGTCCTTCATTCCCAGACTCCATGGAGCTCGAAGGCGCCCCAGAGCTCGGGCGAGAGCCACCGCTTCTCGCTCCACATCGAGCTTTGGGCCTTTTGAAGGGATCTCGAGGGCGAAAATCCCTCGACGAAGAGGTGGCGGTAGAAGCGGCTCATGAGCTCGGCCGTCGCTTCATCGTCGACGTCCCAATAGCTCGCGACGACACCCTGGGTTCCCGAGGATAGGAAGCCGCCGACCAGCCCGATCAACCCCTCGCCGCGAAACTCCTTCCCGACCCCGGTGCCGCAGGCGCTGAGGACCACGAGCCGAACCGGGAGCTTCAGGTCGTAGATGTCGTGAAGCCGCAGGAACCCCTTCTCGCCGTTCCCCTCGGGATCGAAGAGCGAGAGAACGATTCCTGAAAGCTCCGGCTGCTCGGAGTTCACGATGCCGTGGGTGGCAAAATGGACCACTTCGTAGTTCGCGAGCTCGCCGCTCCCGACCAGACCCAGATTGGCGTCGAAGCCCAGAGCCTCGAGCCCTTGCCCCTCGGGAACCAGATCCAGGATTCTCTTCGCTTCCTCTCGAGTCGAGAGAAGGCGCGGCATACCCGAACCGGGGGACGGCAGCCTGCGGAGGTACGGGAGCGGTGACGCAGCCGCCACCAGAGTCGGTTGCCCGGCGGGTGGGAGACGAGGATCCCAGGTGTCGAGAACCGGGTCGGCGAGAACGGCGAGCCGCTTCTTTGGCGCCGCGGCCGGCCGCCGCGCGTCGAGAGCCTTCCAGATGCCGACCGAGGGAAGACGAACGATTTCGTATCGGGTGACGATCGGCCGGGGCGCGGCAGCCGATTGGATTCCGGGCAGCGGCAGCGCCGAGAACGGGATGCGGTTGAGAGCGCCGTCGCCGACAACCACCAGCCGATCGACGTCCAGGTTTCGCGTCGCCTCGCCCAGGAGGGTCTCGCTCAGGTCCTCCGCCGCTCTCCAATATTCCGCGTCGTTTCGCCGGACGCGATCGTATCGCTCCTTCTCGGTCTCGCCCTTCCGCCGCTCTCCGGCGGCGAGAAGTGTGTAGAGCCGGCGTGCCTCGGACTCGATCCGTTCTCTGGGCGGCAGAGAGTGGACGGAGACACCCGACTGCGTGACCGCCCACAGGTAGCTCACCCGGTCGCCGAGGAAGTACGCGAGGAGCGCCGTTCGTTCGTCGAGGAGCTCGCGCTGGAGCTCCTGCACGTCCAGCAGCCCCGACGCCTCCGGCGGAGAGTCGGTCGCACCCCGACTTCGCAGGACCGACCGCACCCGATCGAGATCGGCGACGAGCTCGCGAAGCTCGGCCGACCGGGCCGACCGGGATCGCTCCGACGCGACGTCGTTCCCGCATTGGTCCGTCGGTCTCGCGGCCTCCGCCCGGATTCTCTCCTCGAGGCGGGTCTCGTAGTCGAGGAGCGCGGGGTCGACCGCGGCGAATCCGCCGCCGTCGGTCTGGGCCAGCGTCTCGAGAAGCGCCCGGGCGCGCCCCTGATCCGCGGCCACAAACGCGCGCTCGAGGAATCCCGACCTCGGCTGCCCCCGTTCGAGCTCCATCAGGATCTCGACGTGGAAAGCGTGCAGCTCGTACACCGAAGCGACATAGGAGACCCGCAGGCGATGGCTCGAGATCCTGCTCCGCAGCGATTCGACCTCCCGGAGCGCCTCTTCCGTCATCGCCAGCGCTTCCTCGAAGCGGCCCCGATCCCGCTCCAGCCGGGCCAGGTTGTAGAGCGCGCGGGATTCGGCGAACGGGGACTCGGTCTTGCGACTCAGCGCCAGCGCCCTCTGGAACCGCTCGCGCGCCTCGGCGACCCGTCCGTTCTCGAGGTCGATGGCCCCGACGTTGTTGAGGAGGTCCGCCTCGTCGCGCTCGAATCCGTACTCGCGGGCGATTCCTATCGCCCGGTCGAAGGCCTCGAGCGCTTCCTCGCGCTGGCCCATCTCGGCCCGCATCCTGGCGATCTCTCCGAGGGCCACGAACTCCATTTGACGCTCTTCCACGCGGCCGAGGAGGGCCCGCGCTTCGAGAAAGCTCGCCAGGGCCTTCTCGGGCTCGTCCATCGCGGCGTAGAGTCGGCCGATGTGAATCCGGTTCCCGGCGACGCCCGTCGTCGACCCGATCTTTGCGCTGAGATCCACGGCTCGCAGGTGGAAATCCCTCGCTACCTCGAAGTCCCCGAGCTCCGCGTGGAGATAGCCCATTCCCATGTAGAGCGGGATCGCGTCGTAGGGGTCGCCGGCTTCCTGGACCAGGGGTGCCGCCTCGTAGTAGAGCTCGAGAGCGCGCTGCTTCTCGCCGATCTTGGAGAGCAGGTGGCCGAGCCCCTGGAGCGCCAGCGACTCGATGTCCCGATAGCCTCCGCTGCGGCTCATCGCGAGCGCTCTCTCGAACTCCTTCCTCGCCGCCCATTCCTCGCTGAGGTCGCTACGGGCGAAGCCGAGATGCAGGACCGCCTCGGCGACCGACGCATCGTCTTCCAACGCCTGCAGGCGGGATACGGCGCGTTCCAGGATAGAAAGGGAAGCTCGCGGATTGGGGTAGTAATAGGCGATACCCAGGTTCGCGACCGCCTGCGCTTCGATCCACGGGTCCCCGAGCACGCGGCTCGAATCCAGAGCCGCCAGCGCTTCCTCGCGTGCCTCGTCGAAGTCATCGAGCCGCAAGAGCGTACGACTGTTACCCATTCGGGCCTGGATGTCCAAAGTCTCGTCGCCGGCTACGAGAAGCGCCAGTCGGTAGAAGTCCCGCGATTCCGTATTGTGTCCGAGGTTTCGATGGAGATCGCCCAGCCGGACGAGGGCCAATTGCTCCAGACGGGAGTCACCCTTCCCAACCGAGCGCGAAAGGAGCTTCTGGAACAGCACGATGGCCTTCTGCTTATCGACCGCTCGCCAGCTCCTGGACAGTCTGAGCCCCTCTTCGAGATTCGGCTCCCTCTGTGTGAGTTCGGCGAAAGCTGGGCTCCCCAGTCCCGGAACAGGTGTCTCCCGGGAGAACGAAAACCCGACGAGGCTCTGCCTCGCCTCTTCCGGAAGATCGGAAAGGTCACGGCCGCAGTCGGATAGAAATGACCTGGTGCTCTCGGCGACCGGGCTCGGGGCTATCAGGAGAACGATAGTAGCGAGCGCCCACAGAGACACTCGAGCGGGGGTCCGGAAAGACATGTACCAGCCCGCCTAAGGCTAATACAGTCCCAGTCTTCCTTCCAGCGTGTGATCCAGGACACGTTTTCCGCGGGAAAGCGAGGCGACGGCCTTTATCGGGAGGCCGCCGCCTCAAGGTGCTCACGGCAGGGGCTCGTGGAGCACCGATTGGTCGGGGGCTCAGGCGTCCCGGCCCCGGGGATGGTTCTTCGATATCGGCGGGAGCTGCGAGTCGCCGCCTCTACTGTTCCAGGGAGGGGTAAAGCGCGCCGGAGTCGAGCCGTCCACGGGCTCTTCGGCACGGGGGTGGTTCTTGACGCCAGCTCTCGCGAAACGCTCTTTCGTATCCTTCGTGTCCATAGTCGTCTCCTGTTCTTCCGATCGCATCTGCATGTCCGATCCCGCGAGAACCGGCTGCCGAGGCGGAGCTTTGGCGAGCCTGGCTGAAGCCGGGTCGCTGAAAACCGGTTCGAACGAAAGGCCGCCGGTCGTTGCCGGAGCTCGCCGCGGCGATCGCCGCGTCGCCGAGAGATACACGTCCAGGAATTCCCCCCAGAGCGTTTCCCGGCTGAACGCGAGCTCCTGGTATTTCGAAAGCTCGGAAGCGGCGCTCGCTCCCTTCGCCTTCACGGCGTCATTGCACCACGGGAAATACACGGAGAGTCCGGTCGAGAACTGGAACCCGGACCCGCTCACCCGGCTCGTGCATACGACCCGGGCCAACGCCTCGATGACCTCGGAACAACAGTCCCGGATGTCGGCATCGCCGATATGGAGGCGCAGGCGATCGCAGAAATCGCCGAGGTCCGCGTACTCCTCGTTCTTGTAGGACTGCGCCTCCCAGTGCGCGAGCACCGTGGGCCGCCAGACGTCGGCGATTT
>DAISKN010000323.1:0-7692 GCA_036820975.1 Acidobacteriota bacterium
AGCCGCAGGCGTTTCTCTCGAAGGGGAGAAACACTCCCTTCGCGGGATGGGAGCTCAAGGGCCGCGCCGTGCGCACGATCGTAGGGGGAACCACGGTGTGGGCGCTCGACTGAGCCGCGCGGATCGGCTCCGCGAGAAGCTCGAGAGCCTGAGAGCCCGCTACGGCGCGAGCTATCTCTCCTCCGATCCGCTGGAGTACCCCCATCGATTCCCCGATCCTCTGGATCGCGAGGTGGTGGGCCTCGTCGCCTCCTCCCTCGCGTATGGAAACGTCAAGGTCATACGGAGGAGCGTCGAGCGCGTGCTCTCGACCCTCGGGCGAAACCCCGCCGACCGCGTGACCCGAACCGGCGCGAAGGAGACGCTTCGCGAGCTTGAAGGCTTCCGCCACCGCTGGACGGGAGCGAGAGACGTCGCCTGCCTCCTCGAGCTCGCCGGCCGGATGATCGAGGAGCGCGGGAGCATCGGCGCGTTCTTCGCCGAGAGCTACGCCGCCGGGGACATGGCGGGAAGCTTGAGGCGCTTCTCGGAGCGCGCGTTGGCGCTCGACCACGGCGGCCTCTATCGATCCCGGGCGCTTCCCAAGGACGCGGGAGTGCGCTTCTTCTTCCCCAATCCCGCGACCGGCGCCGCGAAGCGGCTGAACATGTACCTGCGGTGGATGGCGCGGCCCGACGACGGCGTGGATCTGGGACTCTGGCGGTACGTGGCCACCCGCGACCTGGTGATTCCGCTCGACACCCACATCTACCGCATCGGGCGCCACCTGGGCTGGACCGAAAGGAAGACTCCGGGCTTTCGGACCGCTCTCGAAATCACCCGAAGCCTCGCCCGCTTCGATCCCGAGGACCCGGTGAAGTACGATTTCGCTCTCTCGCGTCTCGGCATCCTCGAAGGCTGTCCCCGGCATCTCCGGGCTCGCGAGTGCGGGCTCTGCACTTTGGCCGCGTGAACGCCGTGAGGTCCTGTTGTCTCGCCGAAGCCAGGAAGTCGCTCAAACGGGCGCGCGACGTCGCGACCTGCGACGCGTGCGGAAGCCTGCTACTCGCCTACGGAACCGCGCGGGACTTCGAGAGCACGATCGAGGAGCTGACGCGGCACGGGGTCGAGTTCGAGGCGGCCCCGCCAGAAGAGTACGAGGCGACCGGCGGCCTCGCGGTCGTGGCGAAGATCCGCAAGCGGCCGTGACCGTTTCGAGATTCCGCCCCTTCGCGCTCCTTCCCGGAGGCCACCTGCAGACCGTCGGCGGGCACCTGCTGCGCGCCGCTCTTCGCTGGCGGCTTCCCACCGAGGACATCGTCGTCGAGGCGGGCGATGGGGTCAGGATTCTCCTTCGCGCCTCGTGGCAGCCGGAGAAAGACCGGCCCGCGCTTCTCGTGATCCACGGCCTCGAAGGATGCGATCGTTCTCCGAACGTGATCAGCATCGGGACTCTCGCCTACCGCGCCGGCTGGCACGTGGTGCGGATGAACCTGAGGGGCTGCGGCGATTCGCTCCCGCTCTGTCCCCGCCTCTACAACGCCGGGATGACGTCGGACCTCGTCGCCGTCTTCCAGTGGCTCGCGAGCCGGGTGTCGGTTTTCGCCGTCGCCGCCTTTTCGCTCGGAGGCAACCTCTCGCTTCTGACTCTCGCCCGGGAGCGGGAGCGGCTTCCCGGGGAGCTCGCGGGGGTTGCCGCGATCTGTCCGCCCCTCGACATGTCGGCCTGCGCCGACGCCCTCGAGCGGAGAGCGAACCTTGTGTACCAGCTTCAGTTCGTGACCTCGCTCAACGCCTCGTACCGCAAGCGTCGCGAGCTCCTCCCCGAAGCCTACGAATCCGGTCGGGAGCGCGGGGTCTCGACGGTGCGGCAGTTCGACTCCCGGATCACCGCGTTCTACGGCGGCTATCGGGACGCGGAGGACTACTATCAGCAGGTGAGCCCCGGACCTCACCTCGAGTCGATCGATCGGCCGGCGCTCATCCTCGCGGCGGCCGATGACCCGTTCGTCCCCGAAGCCAGCATGAGGAAGTGGGCTCGCGCCGAGAACGTCTCCCTGGAGATCGTCGAAGGCGCCGGCCACGTGGGTTTCGTGGGACGCTCGAAGGCCCCGGGGCATTTCTGGGCCGCGGATCGGATTCTGGGGTTTCTCGAGAACGACGTGGTGAGCTCCAGGCGGCAGGAGCGTTCTTAGCCTCCGAGGACGGAGAGAGGACTCGCACGAGAGAACCCCCCGGAAGGATAGCGAATCGGAACTACACGACCGGGGTTGGCTCGTCAGTCGGCCGCGGTAGCCAAAGGAGAGAACGCCCATGTGGCGCGTGTAATCGGAAGAAGCCCGCGGACTTTGAAATAGATCCGATGCGCGCGCGTCTCCTTGCCCTGCCACCCGGGCGCCGCCCGGAAGATGAGCCGGACCTCGCGTCTCTCTCCCCGGGCAAGGAGGGGCCTCGCCGTCGTGGCGAAGTTCCGCAAGCGGCCGTGTTCCAGATTTCGGGTCTCCTGGTTAGATGGGAGCAACTGCCGGCGGGCTCCAGTGGGGACGGGCCCGATTTCTCTTCGCCCGCCTCAGGCTTCGTCTTGGATATTGTACTTGGCTCTTATCTCTATCACCGCGTGGCGGAACCCTTCCGTGTAGATGCCATTGAAACCGCATTCCTGCCAGTTGCATCCGTCGCGGTCTGGCTCCAACAGCCGGAACACGCCGCCAAGCGTAGAGGCACCGCCGTAGAGCGGCTGACGTATTCGTTCGTTGACCAGTCTCATTATCTCGTCTCTCGAAACAAGCTGTCGCTGCATTCGGTCAACCTCCACGCTGCTAGTCAAGCTCCACGCTGCTAGTCAAGCATGGGGAAAAGCGCGCCCCACGCCTATACAGGGTTTTGCGGATGGTCCCGTAGCAGGAACGTCGAGCGTCCGGTAGGTTTTCCTGCGGAGCCGCTCCCGGGATTTCGTCTCTAAAGTAATGCCGACGCGAAAGATCCGGGCTTGCCGCACCCTCGAGGCCAGCTCCTTTAAAGGTCCAACCTTCAGATATTCCCGTTCTTTCAGAAACCGTCTTCGAGATTGTACGTGGCTCTCATTTCTCCCAAGGCCTGGCGGAACCCCTGCGTATGGATGCCTTTGACCCCGATTCCCTCCCAGTTGCACCCGTCGCCATCCGGCAGACGAAGCCTGAGCACTCCGGCAATCGCACAGGCGCCGGTTCTCGCGAGCTGGCGAAATCGCTTGTTGACGAGTTTCACAAGCTCGTTGCCCGAAACAAGCTGTCGCTGCATTCGGTCACCCCCTCACGCACCGTCCGCCCATAAGATTCTCCAGAAAAGCCACGACTGCCGCTATCCGTGGCTTTGCGGATGGTCCCTTAGAGAATGTGGGACAGCCGGGGGGGCTCTCAGAGGAACCTCACCCCCCTCCACAGGTCGGTTGAAATCTCGCCTCGCGTTGCGTCAAAAGCCTCGGTCGCATTGCGCCTCTCCGCATCCTCTGGCCGCGCCCCCCGCTCTCGAGGGAACGATTGTTGCAACGCACTAGGGCCACAGGGAAGAGGAGCTCGAAGGTGAACCGCCTGGTAGCGTGGATTCTTCGCTCGCCGTTCTCGAGCCTTCTCGACAAATCGGTGATGTTGATCTCCGTCAAAGGCCGGCGCACGGGGCGCGAGTACACACTGCCCGTGAACTACGCCGACGACGGTGACAGGATCTGGGTTATACCCGGTAACCCGGAGCGAAAGACCTGGTGGCGTAATCTCGATGCCGAAACTCCTGTCCGTCTTCGCTTCCAAGGGACGGACCTCGTCGGCACCGCGCGAGCCTTCCGGGGTGGAACGGATCCAGCGACGGTCGAAGCGGGGTTTCGCGTCTACCTGCGACGCTTCCCTCGTTCGGCCCGTGCCTTCGGTATCGAGAACGGTGAGGCCGGAGTCGCCGACTCCCACATCGAGGAAGCCGCGCGGCTAATGGTAATCGTTCGAATCGTGCCGAACCGCAACCTGGAGGCCGAAACTCCCGGAGCCCGCGGACCCGCGGGCGATTGAAGGCGAGCGTCCGATCTACTCCGAGGTCCGCGGCCAGAGGACGCCCTGGCTCTTCGACCGGACCGGGGCCATTCCTTTGTAGACGAACTTCTGTATCCGCTTTCCTTCGTAGGTTTCCGTGGTGTAGAGGTTGCCCTTCGAATCCGTGGCGATGCTGTGCACGCCGAAGAACTGGCCGGGCTGCCGGCCGCCGGCGCCGAAGCTCGTGAGGACCTCGAGCTTCTTGCGGTCGATGACGTAGACTCTCTCGTTCTTCCCGTCGGCCAGGTAGATGTATTTCTGCTCGGGGTCGCTCGAGAACGCGATGTCCCACGCGGCCCCGCTTCCCAGGGTCTCTCTCGCGACGATGAGCTCGTTCACGTACTCCCCGCTCAGGCGGAAGACCTGGATGCGGTTGCCGGCGCGGTCGCAGACGTACAGAAGCCCGTCCTCGGTGGGCTCGGCGCAGTGAACGGGGTTCCGGAACTGAGGCGAGGGAGGGGCTTTCGGATCGTAGTTGCCGAGATCGCGATCGTCGGGCGGCTTTCCGTAGGCGCCCCAGTACCGCTTGAACTCTCCCGTCGACCCATCGAGGACGGCGACGCGTTTGTTGAGGTAGCCGTCGGCGACGAAGGCTTCTTTGCCCGTGGAGTCGAAGGAGATCTTGGCCACTCTTCCAAAGCTTTCCTTGTCGTGGCTGCCGCCGACGTACTTCGGTTCCGTCGCCGACGAGCTCTTGTCGCGCCTCGCGCCGGGGTGTCCGAACTGCTTCAGGAACTTCCCGTCCCTCGTGAATTTCAGAATGTGAGCATCCCCCTGACCGTTGCCGCCGATCCACAGATGGTCCATGGGGTCTATGGTGATCCCGTGGTTCGACTGCGGCCAATCGTAGCCCTCACCGGGGCCGCCCCAGTGACCGACGAGGTTTCCCTCGGCGTCGAACTCCAGGACGGGAGGAGCAGGGACGCAGCACTCGACGGCGGTCGGCGGCGTGGTGGCGGCGCTCACCTCCGTCAGAGGGTTCAGCGTGGCCTGCCGGTGGATGATGAACACGTGATCCCGGGAGTCGACAGTCACTCCGATGGTCGAGCCGATCACCCAGTTATTGGGAAGCGGCTTCGGCCAGAACGGATCCACCTCGAACGTCGGCGCCTCGACGCCCTTCTCCTGAGCGGCCTGAACCCGCTCGAGAGCCAGCTGACCGAGGCCGAGCGCCGCGAGAGCCAGAAAGAGCGCGGCACCGACGGCGATGTTCTTCTTGCGGTTCGAACGTGACATGGACGCCTCCCGCGCGCAGTGTATCAGGACTGCGCCCGAAAGACGCTCCCGTACCGGGCAGTGCAGGACGGACGAGCGACTAGTTCTGCGGCTGCGGGCGCACCGCGAAAACCATGGGCGCCATGACCTTGGCGACTTTGCTCCTCGGATCGGAAGCCGCGGCGCTCGAGGTCGACTGGCGTCGCTGCCCCCGCCGCTTCGCCAGCTCAGCGATCGCGCTGCGTCGCTTTTCGAGAAACTCCGGGTTCTGGGACTTTCTGGGCTTAGCCATCTCGGACCCCTTTCGCCGTAGCGTCGGGATAACGTTACGCGACGGAGCCGGAATCTGTCAATGACTCAGCGCACGGAGACGTTCGCCCGCTCGAGGATCGTTCCCCGCGAGCGCTCGAAGAGGACGATGGCTTTGTTGTAGTCGATGAGCGCCCGAAGCTCGTTCGCGGCGGCCAGCGCCAGGTCGCGCTGCGCTTGAACGATGAGGAAGCTCGTCGACATGCCCACCTCGAACTTCTTCTGCTCCGCCTCGAGCCGCTTCTCCGCGAGCTCGCGCGCGACCCGGGTGGCGTCGATGCGCTTCCGGCCGGTGTCGACCGCCCGCGAGGTTTGCCGCACTCCCTGCGCGACCAGGATCTCGTTCGAGTCGATGCGGGCGCGCTGCTGGCGCGCCGAGACCTGAGCCTGGGCGTGCTGCGCCTCCGCCGTGGAGTTTCCGATGGGGTAGGACACATTGAGCCCGAGGCTCCAATCCCGGTAGTCTCCGCCGAAGAGGGTATCGATAGCGTCGCCGTAACCACCGGGGACGACGCCGCTCGGCACTCCCGCGAAGTCCTCGCGGACGATCTGATCTCCGCCGATGCCGCTCAGGGCGAAGGAGCCCACGAGGTCGAGCTGGGGAAGAATCTGGTTCTTGGTGTAGCGCACGTTGTAGTCGCGGGTCTCGAGCTCGACGCGCGATGCGGCCAGGAGCGGCTGCCTCTGGAGAGCCACCCGGATCGCCTCGTCGACGTCGATCTGGATGTCCTCCATGGTGGGCTCGGACACCGGTACGTAGCGGGTGTCCCAGAACCGGGGAGACTCGGGGTCGTTGATGAGACCCTTGAGAAGGTCCTCGTACCCGACGATCGCGGATTCGGCGAGGATGACCGCCTCTTCGCGGGCAGCGACCTCGGCCTCGGCCTCGAGCACGTCGATGGGCGCCATCGTCCCGACCTCGACCTGAATGCGGTTGTTGCGCAGGAGATCCTGGGCGAGCTGCAGGGACTGGCGGGCGACTTCGAGGTCGCGGATGCTGAAGACCAGATCGAGGTATCCGATCGAGACGTCGCGCACCGTGTCCATCACCTGGGTCTCGAACTGGTGGCGCGATATGCGCTCGGAGTTCTGGGCGACGAGAATCCTCTGTTTGTTGGTGTTCAGCTTGAAGTTCTGCGCGAGCGGCTGGATGACCTGGGCGCTCAGCGCGGCGTCATAGAGGGGGTTGAAGCCGGAGAACGCGCTGTTGGTGGTCTGACGCAGGTTCTGCCAGGAGACGTTATAGCTTCCGCCCGTCGTGAGCTGCTGATCCCACGCGAGGGCGTAGTTCGTCCGCGTGCTCGAGAGGATGCTCGCGCCGATGAGCTGGTTCTGCGCCGGGCTGCGGCTGTCGAGGTTGTTGAGGTTCGCGGAGACGAAGGGTTTGTAGACCCCTCTCGCGGAAGCGACTCCCTCGGCCTGGACCTGGGTGTCGAGCCTCGAAACCACCACGTTCAGGTTGTTCTCGAGGGCCATCTCGATGGCCTGCTGGAGGGTCAATTGGATCTCCGCGGGGTCGCCGGTTTGGGACGCCGTCCCCTGGGTGGCGGCGGGCTCCTGGGGGGTTGCCGCGGGGGCGAGGCCAAAGAACAACGTGCAGAAAGAAGCGAAAAGGCGGTTGGATTTCATAGCGTGTCCTGTTCTCATGGATGCGGGCTCAAAGGTTGTCGTTCCCTCCCGGAGGGCGCACGAACCTCGTAGAAGGGATCTACGCCAGGCCCGTGCTCGAAGTTCCGGGGCGACGATTATTGTACCTCGGGCGGCGCAAGAATGAGGCCTGCCGGCGAAGCCGGAGCGGGGCCCGGAGGGCCCATCCTCCCGAGCGCGGAGCGAGGGAGCGAGCCGAGCGAAGAGCGAGGCGAGCGCTCTAGAATGAGGGCCGCCGTGCCCAAGCTCAAGGCCACGCTCGCCTATGACGGGACCGCCTACCGGGGGTTTCAACTTCAGCCCGGGGAGGACACTATCCAGGGCCGTCTGGAGTCGGCGCTCTCGCGGATGGCGAAAGAGCCCGTCCGGGCGACGGCGGCCGGGCGGACCGACAGCGGCGTCCACGCCTGGGCGCAGGTCGTCCACTTCCGCCTTCCCAGGCCGATTCCGCCCCGCGGCATCCTCGAAGGTCTCAACTCGATGC
>DAISKN010000324.1:0-7636 GCA_036820975.1 Acidobacteriota bacterium
TCCGGATGAAGCTCTCCGGCGGGAGCGCGAGCTCGGTCACGTCGAGCGACGAGGGCGGGAGCGGTGCTCCCGCTCCCGACGGGAACGCCCAGGTCGCGATCATTCCCGATCGAACCCGATACTCGAAGGCCGTGGTCGTCCTGTTCATGGCGGCGGCGCTCGCATTCGGCCTTCTCAAGACGCTCTACCCTTCTTCGCCCCGCCGAAGTTGAGCCTGAATCCGGTCCCTCCCGCCTTCGCGGCGCGGCGCCTGACGAAGCGCTTCGGCCGGTCGACGGCGCTCCGGGAGATCGATTTCGAGCTCGAGGCGGGACGCTGTCACGTGCTCTTCGGAAGGAACGGTGCGGGGAAATCCACGCTGCTTCTGATCGCGGCGACGCTCCTGCGGCCGTCTTCGGGCGAGATCTTCTTCGAGGGAGATCGCTACGAGGACCTCGGCGACGAGGTCCGGCGACGCATCGGCCTCGTCTCCCATCAGAGCTTCCTCTATCCCGACCTGACGGTGCTCGAGAACCTGGAGTTCTACGCCCGGCTCTACGGAAGCTCGGAGAGCGCTTCAGAGGCGCTGGTCTGGGCGGACCTGGACCTGAGGCGGGATTCCCCCGTCCGGAGCCTGTCCCGGGGAATGCTCCAGAGGCTCTCGTTGGCGCGCGCCCTCCTTCATCGGCCGAGGCTCCTCCTCCTCGACGAGCCCTATACCGGGCTCGACGCCCTCTCCTCCGAGCGGCTTTCGACGAGGCTCGCCGACGCCAAGGGCGAAACGTCGATCCTCCTCACCACCCACGACGTCGATCGCGGCGTTTCCATCGCCGACCGTATCTCGATCCTCGAGGGCGGACGCATCGCCTTCGACGCCACCGGTGCGACGGCCTCGGAGGTGAAGCGCCTGCTCCTCGACATCCGGGAGATCGCCAGATGAGCCGCGGGAAATCGTCGGGCTCCTTCCCCGTGGCGCTCGCCATTTTCCGCAAGGACGTCCGAACCGAGGCCCGAACGCGGCAGATGGTCTCTTCGATGTTCGTCTTCGCCGTGCTGGTGCTCCTGGTCTTCAACTTCACCCTGTTCCTCGACGAAGTCCGCGCCCTGGAGCTCGGTCCCGGAATCTTGTGGGTCGCGTTCGTGTTCGCGGCGACGCTCGGGCTCAACCGGAGCTTCGCCATCGAGGGAGAGAACCGGTGCCTCTCGGGACTGATGCTGGCCCCGGCTCCGCGAAGCGCGATCTATTTCGGTAAGCTTCTTTCGAACGTTCTCTTCATGATGGCGATGGAGCTGTTCGTGCTGCCGCTGTTCGTGGTGTTCTTCAACCTGTCCCTGTGGGAGCTTCTCACCCCCTCGGAGCTCGCGACCTTCTTCCTGGTTCTCGCCGTGGGGACCATCGGCTACGCCGCCGTGGGCACGATCCTCTCGGGAGTCGCCGCCAACACCACGATGCGCGAGGTTCTCCTTCCGGTGCTGCTGTTCCCGGTCTCGGTTCCGATCGTGATCGGGGCGGCGGAGTCGACGAGGCTGCTCTTCGACGAGAACCCGGACACCACCCCCTGGATCTGGATTCGGGTGCTTCTGGTGTTCGCCGTGGTCTTCCTCGTGGTCTCCTGGCTGATCTTCGAGTACGTGATCGAGGAGTGAGTCGTCAGCTCAGCGACGATTCGCGGGAGGCGCTCGCGAAACGTCCTCTTCCGCCACAGCTACCGCCCGGGAAGCGACCTCTTCGTCGTGTACAACGAGGAACGGAAGACCTTCGGCGGAGGGTCCGGTCCTCGGAACCCGGAGCTCCTGGTGATGATCACGTTCTATCTCGTGCCCTGCTGAGACGCCATCCGCTTGCGCGAACGGCGTTCGTTGTTCACAATCGATCCATCCAAATATGAACTCGAGGAGGACGCCATGAAGCGTCTGGTTCTGGCTCTAGCGGTTCTCTATGCGTCGGCGACCCTCGTGTCCGCGCAATCGCTGGTCGAGGTCGCCAAGAAGGAGAAAGAGCGCCGGAAGAAGGTCGACGCCCAGGGCTCGCAGGCATTCACCGAGAGCGACCTTCGCGGCGGCCCGCGACTTCCCGCGTCGCGTCCGAGCTCGAGCGCGAGCACTCCGGAAGGGGCGGGGACCGCGGCCACCGAAGGCGGCGAGACGCCGGCGGAGCCGGAATCCGATCCGACGAAGACCGAGTCCTATTGGCGCGAACGGGTGTCGGCGGTCAACAGGAAGATTCAAGATCTCGAGGCCAAGCTCCGGAGTCCCGAGCTCACCTCGGATACCCGCGGCGCGTCACGGAGGCAGGCGGCGGAGCGCGACCTCGCGCAGGCCCGAAGCGAGAAGCAGACGATCGCCGACGAAGCGCGAAGAAAAGGGGTTCCGCCGGGCTGGGTCCGATAGCAGGTGTGAACCACTTCACACTGACAAACAATTCACCGCGTTTTTCGAAATGGAACGTGGTAGAATTCTTCTACCTACCAACACCAAATAGATGCCAGGATCCATGACCGCATATCTCGTTGCGGCCCTTCTGACGATTCAGTCGGCGACGTCGCAGGTGCCGCTGGACGTGCAGCTTCCCGCGTTCCTGAAAGCGCTCTCCTTCGACCGGAGCCTCCCCGCGTCGGATGGAGAGCTCGCCATCGGCGTGATCTTCGAACCGGGCAACGAGGATTCCGAGAAAACCAGGGACCGCCTCCTCGAGATCCACAAGGAGCTGACGCGGCTTCGAGTCAAGGGACAACGGGTAGAGCTCGTGCCCATTCCCTACGACTCCCGGTTCTCCCTCCGCAGCGCCGGAGTCAAAGTGCTGCTGGTGGCTCCGCTCGCGGCGTCCTCCCTCGATGTCCTCGCGCGAGAGAGCGCGAGCGCGGATCTTCTTACGCTCGCGACCGACGCCTCTTACGTGGACCGAGGGCTCGCCATGGGCATGGAAATGGACGCGGGACGTCCCCGCTTCGTCGTCAATCTGCCCGCGGCGGTCGAGGCCGGCGCCTCCTTCGAGTCCAGCTTCCTCACCCTCTGCCGGATCGTGGAGAGATAGATGCGCGAGAGATTCGTGCTCGGGGTCATGGCCGCGTCGCTCCTGCTCGTCGCTTTCGGGCGCGCCGACGCTTTCCCCGGTTTCGCACGCAAGTACGGTCCCGACTCATCCTCGATCTTCACCTTCATGCCTTGCGCCGGCTGCCACGACTCGTTTCCCAAGCTCACTCCGTTCGGAAGGCGATTCAAGGAGAACGGCTTCCGTATGGAGGACGACGCCACGACGTGGAAGGACGCGATCCGTTCGTTCCCCTTCGCACTGAAGGCGACGAGCTACACCACGGGCATCGGGCCCGATTCCGAGGCGTCGACCGCCGGCATTCTCAAGCCCATCGCCGCCGCCAGCCTCGGGCGCACTCTCTCGTTCTGGATCGAGCAGCCGTTCGACGTGGATGACGAGGGAATCGACAGGCGCGACATCGACTACGCCTGGGTCGGAGCCTACGACCTCCTGCGCGGCGTGAAGCCCGACCTTCTCAGTGTTCGCGGCGGCTCCTTCGAGCTCGAGCTTCCGTTCACCCAGATCCGCACGCACAACCTGTTCGCCTACGATCCGTATTTTCTGAGCGGCGGGGATCCCGAGTGGAGCCTCGCCGCGCCTCAGCGCGGGTTCGAGGCCGCGGGCCGCCCGGTCCCCTGGGGCCGCTACTCGGTCGCGATATCCGACTCGGTGCGGCGGTCGGAGGACTACGAGAGCTCGTACGAGCCCGACCTATATGCCCGGTTCGCCGTCGACTTCGACGTCACTCATCGCGTCGGGGTTTTCTTCTATGACGGCCGCGACGACCTCGAGTACGCCGCGGCCCCCGTCCGGGCGGAGCATACGCGCATCGGCGCCGATTTCGATTTCCGCTTCGGGTCCGCGGGCGCGAGCCTCTACGGTCTCTACCTCTGGGGGAACGATCGCGGATTCTACGAGGAGGAAGGCTCGAACGGCGGATTCATCCAGGCCGAGAAGCTGGTCACGTACTGGCTCCTGACCACGGCTCGCTACACTCACCTGAGCGCCTCCGAAGGGGCTTCGCGAAAGGCCCAGAACAGCCTGGCGCTCGGCGCGCAGGCCTGGCTCCGCGAGAGAATTCGCATCGCCTTCGAGTACCGCTTCCAGAAAGGAAGCCGGCCCGACGATGGAGTCCTGACCATCGACTTCGTCCTCTGAGACCCGCCGGCGACGGCCAGTTGAGCGGGCAGGTCTCCGCGCAATAGACTCAGGACCATGTCCATCGAGAGCATCAATCCAGCGACCGGGAAAACCATCCGAACCTACGACGAGATGTCCCCTTCCGAGGTGGACGAAATCCTCGATCGCGCTCACCGGGCTCACCTCGATTGGAGAGAGAGCTCGTTTCCGGACCGCTCGCGCCTCATGCGCGCAGCGGCTCGGATTCTCAGGGACGGCGCTTCCGACTACGCGCGGCTCATGACCGAGGAGATGGGAAAACCCATCAAGGACGGAAGGGCCGAAGCGGAGAAATGCGCCTGGGCCTGCGACTACTACGCCGAGATGGCCGACGAGTTCCTGAGACCCATTCCGGTAGTGACCGACGCGAGCAAGAGCTTCGTGGCGTTCGAGCCCATCGGCGTGGTGCTCGCGGTCATGCCCTGGAATTTCCCCTTCTGGCAGGTATTCCGGTTCGCCGCCCCCGCGCTGATGGCGGGAAATGCCGGCGTCCTGAAACACGCCTCGAACGTCATGGGCTCGGCGCTCGCGATCGAGAAGGTCTTCGAGAAAGCGGGATTTCCCCCGGACCTCTTCCGATCGCTCCTGATCGGAGGGCGCCAGGTGGCCCGGGTCATCGAGAACCCGAAGGTAATGGCGGTGACGCTCACCGGAAGCACGCCCGCGGGCAAGGCGGTGGCTTCGAAGGCGGGCGAGATGCTCAAGAAGACGGTGCTGGAGCTCGGGGGAAGCGATCCCTACGTGATCCTCGGAGACGCGGATCTCGAGGAGGCCGCCGATATCTGCGTGCGCAGCCGCCTCATCAACAGCGGACAAAGCTGCATCGCCGCCAAGAGATTCATCGTTCTCGAAAAGCACAAGGAGGCGTTCGAGAAGCGCTTCGTCGAGCTCATGAAGGCGAAGAAGATGGGCGACCCGATGGAGGAGGACACCGTCGTCGGTCCCCAGGCCCGCGAGGACCTGAGGGACGAGCTTCACGAACAGGTCAGGAAGAGCATCGAGAAGGGAGCGCGGCTGCTCCTCGGAGGCGAGGTGCCGAAGTCTCCGGGCGCTTTCTATCCCCCGACGGTCCTCACCGACGTTCGCAAGGGGATGCCGGCCTACGACGAGGAGCTCTTCGGCCCGGTGGCCGCGATCATCGCGGTCAAGGACGAGGACGAGGCGATCCGGGTCGCGAACGACAGCATCTTCGGTCTCGGCGCCGCCGTGTTCACCAAGGACGTCAAGCGGGGGGAAGAGATTGCGCGAAAGCGCCTCCACGCGGGCGCCTGTTTCGTGAACAGCCTGGTGAAGTCCGACCCCCGCCTCCCCTTCGGAGGCATCAAGGAATCAGGCTACGGGCGCGAGCTCGCCGACTTCGGCATCCGCGAGTTCGTGAACATCAAGACGGTCTACGTCAAATAAGACAGGGGAAGAACGCAAAGGCGGAAGGGCGCAAAGAAGAGGAAAATTCTTCGGAAGAATTGGGCTCTCTTCGCGACTTTGCGTTCTTCTTTCGAAACCTAGCCTTGCAGGGCGGCGATGACGTCCTCGTGGGCGCGGCCTTCGGCGACCTGAAGCGCGGTGTGGCCGAAGAAATCCGTCGCGCTCTTGTCCGCGCCTGCCGCGATGAGCGCCGTAACCGCTCCGGCGTTGCCCCCGACGGCGGCGCGAATGAGCGGCGTCCAGCCGAGGTTGTCCTTGGCATTGACGTCGGCTCCGGCGGCGATGAGCGCCTGGACGATATCGTTATGCCCGAACTGCGCCGCGTACATGAGCGCGGTGGCTCCCGACCTGTCCTTGGCGGAATGGTCGGCCCCCGCTTTCACCAGGGCGTCGGCGACCGCGGTGTGGCCCTTCATCGCCGCGAGGGCCAGGAGGGACATGCCGCCGTCGGTGACGGCCTTGGCATCGGCTCCGGCCTCCAGAAGGCGGGTGACGTCGCGCGCCTGGCCCTCGCGAACGGCGTCGATCAGCTCGGTCGAGGTATCGGCCGCCTCCTCTTCCTGTGCCTGCAGACCGAAAGCCAGGAAAACGAAGCTCGCTGCCATCCAATAAGCTCTCACGTTCACTCTAATCCTCCTGAATTCTGTCGGCGCGACAGCGGTAGAGCATCGCACGATCCGCTGATTTTGGCCAGCGTCTACGGGACCGTCGAGGCGTGTTAGCATGAAAGTGTACCACCCACAATTGAAGCTCGCATGACGCCAGCGCTTTCGCCGCAATCCGATCCCCAGCCGTCCGCCCGACCGCTCCGCGTTCTCCACGTGATCACTCGGCTCATCGTGGGAGGCGCGCAGGAGAATACCCTTCTTACCGCCATCGGTCAGCATCGGCGAGGTATGCAAGTAACGCTGCTCGCCGGGCCCGATCCGGGACCGGAAGGAGATCTCCACGAAGCCGCGCGGAAGGGTGAAGTGGCCCTTCACATCCTCCCTCGCCTGGTGAGGCCGATCCGACCGGTGAACGACCTGGTCGCCCTCGTCCAGATCTACCGCTTCATCAGGCGCGGAGGCTTCGACGTCGTCCACACCCACTCTTCGAAGGCCGGAATCCTGGGAAGGATCGCGGCGCGCCTGGCCGGAGTCGAGACCATCGTGCACACCCTCCACGGCCTCGCCTTCCATCCCTATCAGGCGGCATGGAAGAACGCGCTCTACATCCGGCTGAAGAGGAGGGTGGCTCCTCTGAGCCACTTCATCATCGGGGTGAGCCAGAAGACGATCGACGGCGCTCTCGCCGCCGGAATCGGCAGACCGCAGCAGTACGTGAAGATCTTCAGCGGCATGGAGCTCGAGCCATTTCTGGACGCACGAACGAGGCTGACGGTCTCCGAAGCGCGGCGAAGACTTTCGATACCGGAGGAAGCGCCGGTAGTAGGAAAGATCGCGAGGCTCTTTCCCTTGAAAGGCCACGACGCCTTCCTGCAGGCCGCGGTTCGAATCGCCGCCGAAGAGCCCGAATGCCGGTTCCTCTTCGTCGGGGACGGAATCCTGCGCCGCGAGCTCGAAGAGCAGGCGCGCATGCTGGGAATCGCGGATCGGACGCTCTTCGCGGGCCTCGTGCCTCCCGGCGAGGTCGCTTCCTACATCCAGGCGATGGACGTCGTGGTCCATACGTCCCTTCGCGAGGGAATCGCCCGGGTCATCCCCCAGGCGGGCGCCGTCGGAAAACCGGTGGTGACGTACGAGCTCGACGGCGCTCCCGAAGTGGTGAGAGACGGCGCCTCCGGATTCCTCGTTCCCCCCGGGGACGTCGAGAGCATCGCCCGAAGGACCCTCGAGCTCCTTCGCGATCCGGAGCTCCGTGGGGAGATGGGCTCGCGCGGTCGCTCGTTCGCTGCCGAGCACTATCCCGCCGACCGGATGGTCGACGCCATCAACGCCGTCTACACGCGGGCTCGCGCGGGCAGAACGGACGTCAGTCCTTCTTGGCTCGACCGATCTTCATATGGATGACGGCCAC
>DAISKN010000325.1:0-2902 GCA_036820975.1 Acidobacteriota bacterium
CGCTCGAGACGCAATTCAACGAGGCCGAGCTTACGCTGTTAGTGCAGCAGTACTTGGATGAGCAGAGGATAGAGGGCGAGGTCTCCGTCACGCTTCCCGGAGACGATCTCGACCTCGCCTTTCGGACCTCCCTTGAGCAGCTGGAACGGTTCATGAATCTCGACCAGCTACCGAGCTGGATTGGCTCCGACGTTCGGGGAGCCCTGCGCGTCCATCTGAGTATCGTCGACAACGAGCCGTTCGCCGAGCTCGAAGGCGCCTCACTTTATGGCGTCCCCGTGCCCGTGAGCCTTTTCGGCTCCGCGGCGCACGGGAATTGGTTCGAACGTCTCGACGCGGACAGCGCATCCGCTATTCGCCGGGTCCGCTCACTCGAAAACCGTGACGCCACACTCTTCGTCAAGACCGACTGATAATTACGGCCGCTGACGAACCCTGCCGCAATCCATGTATCAGGGCCACGGCGGTGTCGTAGAAGCTCGCGAGAACCCGAAGCGTCGTTCGAAGCGTTCCTCCCACAGGCCTTTGAGGCGCTCGAAGTGGGTGTCGAGAAGCTGATGGAGCGAAGTGGCGCGAGGATGAGGTTGTCGGCGGCCGGGCAGGTCGGGAGTCGCGCAGCTCGTGGTGAACGACGGGGCCGCGGACAGCGACCGCGACAGCGTCTCGATCGCCGCGACCGCCGCGACGGTAATCGTTCCCGACGTACTGAGGCTGGAGCAATCTCTGGCCGAGGCTGCGATCGTCGGGGCGGAGCTCGTCGTCGGCTCGGTCACGACGGCGACGAGCGATACGGTGCCCGCGGGAGCCGTCATCAGTCAGAATCCTCCCGGGGGAACTTCCGCCCTGCGCGGGAGCGCGGTCGACCTCGTCGTAACGCTCTGCCCCCCGGCCGGGTCCGATACCCTTCGACCCGAGGTAACTTTCGAGGTCTCTCCGCCCTCGGCGCCGGTGGGAACCTCGATGCTCCTCCGGGGGATCGCCGTCCGGGCCGATCGAACGGCCGGAGTTCGTCTGCAGGCTGAGCGCTCTCTGGAGTAAGGAAGACTACTGTGGCCGCTCACCGACTTCGATCCCATGGATCCCGAAAGCCAGATGCGCCACATCCTCGCGAGCACGAAGCCGCTCACCCCGAGGAATCGCGCGCGGCCGTCGCCCCGCTCGTCGACGACGCCATGGACAAGCTCGTCCGCTTCGGCGTCGCCTACCTCGAGGAGTACAATCCACCCTTCGAGATCCGGTCGAGGCCCTTCTTCACTGGCGAGCACCGGACGATGCGGCCGGTACGGTCGGTGTGGTAGACGAGCGACTCGCCGTCGACCGACACCGTAACCAGAAACCCCTCGACGGCAGCCGGTCGTTCTTCCACCCCCTTCCGCGCGACGCCGCATCCCAGCCACCGGTCGTGCCAGACGCGGGCCTCCGTATGGACGAGGACCACGGCCGCCGGCTCGACGTGCCGCTGCTTCGCGGCATGGGCGCGCACCCGCGTCTCCACCTCGGCCTGGGTCAGCACGGCAGGCGGTGGCGCCGCCGGCTGACTCCCCGCAACCCACGCCGCCATCGCGATGGCGGTCACGCACGTACTCATGAAATTCGACATGGGCACCTCCTCTTTCGGCTGCTCCACTTCCCGCGGCGCCCAAGGCGCCTACTCCCTGGGAAAGCGCACGGTGCACAGGTGCCGAGGGGCCGAGGCGGGCAGAGGCGAGCGCGCTCGCTCGATCGCCGGGCTCGATGCCCCGATGTCGTCCGACGCCTTGAGCAGGAACTCATAAGCGTGGCGCATCGCCGCCGCCGACTCGAGGTAGTTCCAGCGCCGGAACTGCGCTCTCCCATGGGCGGCCAGCCGGTCCGCCGCCTCGACCAGTGCTTGAACACGACGACTCTCTGGGTGCGCGAGCACCGCATCGGCGAGCGCGTTCGACCAGTTCAAGTACCCCGCGGTTTCCCACCGGTAGAGGTTGTCCCGGTCGAACTGCCCGAAGCCGTTGCTGACTCGAAGATAGCTCATCGCCGTGTCGCTCTCGTCGCCGGTCCACACAAAGTAGTAGTCCCCACCAGCGCTGTAATCGAACAAGATCCCGTAGTACTCGGACCATTCCGAGTCGTACCCGTCGTGGGGATGCGACAGGCCCACGTGGTGTCCAAACTCGTGCAGGGTTGTTTGCGTGAACCCAAGGCCGACGCTGCGCAGCTCCGGGTCGCCGAAGGCGTACATGAACGATTGCGTTCCGTCCGTCCAGTTCTCATCGGCGAGCCCGATCACCCCGATCGGGTGGCCCGCCGAGGCCGTGAGGTTGAACGACGCCACCTTGCCGACGTAGTCGCTGGGTCGATAGTTCGGGAAGTAGGACGCCTGGTTCGCGCTCAGGAAGCAGTACAGCTCGGCCACCGGGAACCCGAACGCCTCCCAGCAGCCCGGCAGGTATTCCCCAGTCCAGAAGGTCGTGAACGTGTCGAGAGCGGCCTTGGCGCCCGCGTCGATGGGATCCGTCAGGCTTTCCCGCACCTTCCACGGGTAGTAGGGCTGGAACTCCTTCAGCCGCGCGCGCATGTACTTCGCGTCGAAGAAGTCCAGGCCCGTGGTGGCCGAATCCTCGTCGTCTTCGAACATCGCCACGTGCGCGACCTTCGCGCCGCCGGCGCCGGGCGCGGTGACGAGCGGGTCGTAGAGCGGTGACGTGGTGAAGAGCAGGTTGATCGCGATCAACCGGGTGACCGCGCCGAGGTCGTTCCCCAGGTACGCAAGGTACCCGCCGGCGGCGTATTCCCAGATCGGGGGCAGACGGCCGTCGTCCTCCCCGTCCCCGTCGATGTCGGGGTCGTCGACGTTCCAGCTCCCGCCCCATTGTTCCGGCCCGGCCGACAGGTCGTAGAACCACAGCCGGCCCGTGGATCCGCC
>DAISKN010000325.1:2912-7627 GCA_036820975.1 Acidobacteriota bacterium
GGGGGCGTGCCATCGCCTGCCAGCCGGCCGGCGTCTGGCCCGGCACGGCGAACATCAGGTCTAGGTTGACGTTCTCCAAGCCGGCGGCCCGACCGATGCGGACCGACTCGCCCGTCGCCTCCGGCCCGTGGATCCGCCCCACGCGATCATCCGCCTCGAGGCCCGCAGCGCCCCGAAGTTGTAGCCGGTGTCGGGATCCGGCTCGTCGGTCTTCTCGTAGACGTGGAACCGGAAGTCCGGGCGTCCATACCAGTTCACGAAGTAGACGGTGTAGCCCTGGTCGTGGCCGCCGCCGTCGTTGTGGTGCAGCCAGGCCTCCACGGAGGGCGCATCGAGGTACAGGACGTCGTCGGGGACGTCGAGGACGTTGTTGACCTGGTCGTTGTACATCGTCTGTACCTCGGTGCGCGGCCCCGGGCGTCCCAGCGACGCCAGCGCGCCGAAGAACCGGTCGGTGAAGTGGGGCCCTTTGAAATCGAACGAGTACCGGAACTCATACACCAGGCCCAGGTTCCGTCCCTGCAGGCCGTAGAACTGCGGGTAACGCACGACGGGCCTGTAGGTGGCCGGCAAAAACGCCTGGAAGTCCGTCACGTTCACCTGCTCGCGACTGTAACCCACGAACACGATGCGGACGGGGATCTGCTGCGTCAGCACCTCGAACTGCCCGGGGTGGAGTCCGGCGAGCCAGGGGCGGTCGGGAACGTCCTTGAGTTCCAGCGGCCCGGCGGACTTCGCTCCGGCCTGGTTCCAGGCGGCGGCGCGCCCGGCGGCCATCAGGAAGGCGGTGAGCAAGGTGACGGCGAAAGCTCTTCGAGACATGACTCCTCCAAGGAAAGTTCTTCGGCGGACCGTCGCAGGCGGCGGAGCCCGCCGAGTGATCTGTCCCACTCACCTGATAGATCGGAAAGGACGGGGAAGAGACGACAGCCGCCACCAAACGTCAGCGGGGGAGCCCGGCCCCTGACGCGAGGCTCGAGCGGTCGCCTCGCCGGCCCGCGCTCATCGAGCAGCAGGCGCAGTCGGTCGGCAAGAGCGGATTCCGCTCGCGAATCGATCCCACGTTGGCCGCGCGGTCGTGACCCGACCTGCCCAGCCGTCGAATGCATTGCGCTCGCCGCGGCGGGCAACCTCGGTTTAGACTAAGGACGCGGTCCAACCGGGCGTGATTCCGGGAATCGAGGCGGCATGCGCGGTGAACCGGGCAATGTGGCATCGCCGAGTCCTCTGCTCGATCAAGCGCTCGATCTGAATCCGCCGGCCCGCACCGAGCTCGTGGCGACGATCCGCGGCGAGGACCCCGCGCTGTCCACCGCCCTCGAGCAGCTCCTCTCCGAGCATCAGCGCGTCCTGGCCTCGGACTTCCTCGAAGCGCCGCCCCTTGCGGGCGAGCCGCCGTCGATGGCCGGGCAGACGGTCGGCGGCTACACGCTCGTCCGGCCGCTCGGGATGGGCGGCATGGGTGACGACCCGAGCCTGCGCGTGCATCTGCTGCTGGCGCTGGGCGAGCGCTACCTCGAGCACCAGCAGTTCACGGACTGGCGCCGCGTGGTGCAGCGCGCCTACGACGATTCGCGGGCGCTCACGGACGTGGGGTTGCGCACCCAGGCGACGTGCGAGTGGGCGCTTCAGCTTGCCGGGCAGCCGCACGAAGAAGGCGCTGGAGCTGATCGGCGACGCGCTGCGCGCGCTTCCGGCGAGACCAGACCACGCGGCGTTCGAGTCTGCCTGCCGGCTCCACGAGAGCACCGCCGCCCGGATGGCCGGTGACGGGGGGCGCGCGATCACCGCCGCGGAACAGGCGCTCGCCATCGAACGAAGCCGCGGCGGTGCGCCCGGCCGAGAGCTCGGGCCGCTGGGCGCCCTGGCCGTCGCGTACGCGAACAGTCACCGGTACGCGGATGCCGACGCCGTGTACCGGCGCGTCATCGCCCTTCTCGAGAGCCAGGGCCTGAGCGAGACGAAGATGGCGGCGGTGCACTTCAACAACTGGGCCGCGATGCTGCACGATTCCGGCCACCTCAAGGCGGCGGCGGAAACGGCTGGGCGCGCGGTGGCAATCGCGCGCGCGGTGGACTCGGAGAACGGCCCTTCTCCCACGATGCTGAACACCTACGGCAGCGCGCTCGCGGCCATCGGCGATGACGCCGGCGCCGCCGCCGCCCTCGACGAGGCGTTGGCGAAAGCGCGGGCCACCGCCGTGCCACGCCGCCTCGTCAGCCTGCTCGGTACCTCGATTTCCGCGGCCCTGGAGGCTGGGGATGCGGCGCGGCGAGCGGCTGCAACGCTAGCTGGCGGCGGTGAAAAACGACTGAGTGCTATCCGCCCTGGAGCGACTGGTGCAGGAGCGCCCGCGCCTTGGCCCAGTCTCGCTGCACGGTGCGCTCGGACACGCTGCGCATGGCGGCGATCTCGACCAGGGAGAATCCGCAGAAGAACTTGAGGTCGACGAGCTCCGCCAGTTGCGGATCCACGGCCGCGAGCTCCTCGAGGGCGTCGCCGAGCCGCTGCAGGTCGAGGGCGGCGTCGTCACGCGGCGGGCGATCGTCGTCGAGGGACGTGAAGGTCAACTCGCCGCCCCGTTTGAGTGCGCGCCGGTGACGGATGTAGTCGATGACGAGGCCGCGCATGGCCCGGGAGGCATACGCGAGAAAGCGGGTGCGGTCGGGAAACGCTATGCCCGAACGTGCCGCCAGGTCGAGATAGGCCTCGTGCAGGAGGGTCGTCGCGCTGATCGTCAGCGCACCCCCGTTGCGGTGGACGTGACTCTGCGCAATCCGGTGCAACTCGTCGTACAGTGCCGTGAAGAGCGCGTCCCTCGCCGCAGTATCGCCTGACTCGGCACGCGCCACCGTGGCCGCGAAGGTGTGGACGAGTTCGTCATTCATCAGCCGGCGACGCCGCGGCTGCTCCCGCGGACCGGAAGCGATTCTACAACACGACCACGGCTGCGGCGAGGGGCAGGGACGACAGGGCGTTGGTCGGCGTGACGGACGTGCGGCGCCACCGCTTAGGGCGAGGCTTCAGATGCGACGGACCCCTCGGGCCCCTCGTGGATCCGCAGCAGGCCCCCGCCCTGGGGTCGGAGCAATTTGGGCTTCCTCCACGACGAAATGTTCGAGGACGGATAGAGATCGTAACTCGGCCGGGGCTGGACTGGGTGGAGAAGCCTTGCTGGAGGGCGTAGTCGGAGGACGGTGTCCGCCGCGAGTCTGCGAACGCGAAACTTGTGTGAGGACGAAACCGGGGGCCTGATCGATGGGGGAGGACGCCGGAGGCAGACGAGCGGTGTGGGGAAGTCCTCGAGGACGTCGAGGCGCCGGGAACGCCCGTCGGCGTGGAAGAGGTTCGTATCGGCTCGACGCCGCGGGTGCGCGGAATCGCGGTCGCGACGCGGAACGAGAAACCGCGGGGGACTCGAGGACCCGAATCGCGGCGCGGAAGCCTCAGCCCGCCAGGCGTTCCGCGAGGCCGAGGAGGCGAGTCCACGGCCGCGCCTGGGAGTACCGGAGCGCCGTCGCCAGGTGCCGCATCGAGGGGTATCGCTCTTCCGGGCGCTTCGCGAGGGTCTTCTCGATGACGGCCCGTAGCCGCGCGGGGACCTTCAGTTCGAACATTTCGGAACCCGAAGGCTCGCCTTCGATGATTGCGGCCAGCGTGCGCGGGACGGTGTCCCGGGCGAAAGGCACGACTCCCGTCGTCATCTCGTACAGCATGGCCCCGAGGGAGAACTGGTCCGAACGGACGTCCACTTCGTAGCCGCTCGCCTGCTCGGGGGACATGTAGTCGAGCGTGCCGAGGATCGTGCCCGGAAGCGTCAGCACCTCGTCGGTCGCCGCCGCGTCCACCGGAAGATTCGGCGAGCGGATGGGCTTGGACAGGCCGAAGTCCAGGATCTTCGCGACCCCTTCGCTCGAGATCATCACGTTGTCGGGCTTGAGATCGCGGTGGACGATTCCCGCGTCATGGGCCGCTTGAAGGCCGTCCGCGATCTGGGCACCGATTGCCGCCGCCGTCCGGGGTGAGAGCGGCCCTTCCCGCAGCTGGTCACAGAGCGTGCGGCCGGAGACGTATTCCATCGCGATGAACGGCACCCGATCCTGCGGGCCCACTTCGAAGACCGAGACGATGTTGGGATGGCGGGTCGAGGAGGCCGCGCGCGCTTCCCGCTCGAAGCGACGCGCTCGTTCGAGGGCGCTCGGGCCGGAGGCCAGCACCTTCAACGCGACGTCGCGTCCCTTCCCGACGTCCGTGGCCAGGTACACGACCGCCATCGCGCCCGAGCCCAGGATCGAGCGGACTTCGTAGGGCCCGAGACGAGCTCCGGCCTCGAGGGTTTTCCGCGCCATATCCCGTACTACGCGGAGGCGCCGGGAAACCCGCCAGCCGGAGGCGATTATCTTTCGAAGACGACGTCGCCCTGGAAGAGAGTCATCTGGCACTCGATCGTCTCGAGCTCTTCCGTGGGGATTTCGTAGAGGTTCTTGTCCCAGACGGCGATGTCCGCGTACTTTCCCGGCTCGAGGGAGCCGATCTCGTCCTCGAGGAACATCTGGCGGGCGCTCCAGATGGTGTAGGAGCGAAGCGCGGTCTTGACGTCGACCGCTTCCTCTCTCCCGTAGGGGTCCTCACCGTACACACCGAGTGCGGGTTTCCTCGCGACCGAAGCCCAGATGCCGTAGCGGGCGGGGAAGGGGGTCACTCCGAAATCGGAC
>DAISKN010000326.1:0-7612 GCA_036820975.1 Acidobacteriota bacterium
CTCTTCCGCGCTCCCGGGCTGTTCACGGAATTCTGGCTCGACGAGATCCGGGCGCTCTCGAACGTCGAATCCATCGGCTCCGCAGCCGGGGTGTTCACCGGCATCCATCACGACAGCAACCACTGGCTCGTGAGCCTCTGGATGTACGCCATCGGACAGGATGCCCCTTTCTGGGCCTACCGACTGCCGTCCTTCCTCGCGGGAGTCGCGGCGGTCCTCGCCGTCGGGTGGCTGGCCGAGTCGGACGGCTCGGAACCCCGACTCGCGATGCTCATGACCGCGACCAGCTTTCCACTCGTCTTCTACTCTTCGGAGGCGAGGGGCTACGCCCTCGCGGCTCTCGCGGGGCTCTTGGCCCTCGTGTGCCTCGTGCGGTGGACGGAGACGACCGACAGGCGCTGGCTCGCCGGGTTCTCGCTCGCGGCCTCGGCTGGAGTTCTCTCCCACCTGAGCTTTCTCCTCGTTCTCGTCGCGGCCTTCGCCTATTCTCTGGTCCTGGCGGGCCGGGGACGGCTCTCGATCGGAAGCGCCCTCGCCGTCCATGTGGTTCCTCTCCTGCTCCTCGGCGCGATTGTCGTCGTCGACCTGAGATATCTCCGCATCGGCGGAGGAACGAGCGACCCGCCTGTGGCGCTCCTCGGTCAGACCGCCTCGCTCGCCCTGGGAGGACCGGTCGAAGGTCGCGGCGTGCTCTTCTTCGCCGCCCTCGCAACGGTCGTTCTCGTCGCTGAGCTCGCTCGGCGCGCGCGTCACTACTGGCCGAACCGGAGGTCGAACGAAACGGGCTCCTACCTCTGGATCTTCTTCACCGCCGCGACGCTCCTTCCCATCTGGGTCGCCCTCGCTCTCGACCCTCCGTTTCTCTTCCCTCGCTATTTCCTCGTGTGCATCGCATTCGTGCCCTTTCTCTTCGCGAGCTTCGCGGGCTCGCTCGGGCGCTCCTGGTCGGTCGTAATCGTCGCCGCCTGGATCGCGGTGAACGGCTACTCCCTCGCACGCTTCGCCGCGGAGGGACGAGGTCGATACGAGGAATCGCTTCGATTCCTGCTCGACTCCTCGGAGGCCGATGTCGTCACCGTCGGGAGCGATCACGACCTGAGGAACGAGAGGATTCTCGGTTTCTATCGAGAGCGGATGGGGGAGGAGGGTAGGCGCTTGATTTATCTCGGGGCGGAAGACTCGGGTGACCCCGACTTCTGGATCGGGAGCTACGAGGGCTCCCGCTGCGAGTCCTGCGTTCTCCTCCGCTCTTACCCTTCTTCGGAGCTCTCCGGGGCGCGGTGGGTGCTCTTCCGGAGGAATCGATAGAGCGCAAGGGAGGAGACGAACAAACCGCTGCGCCGACACCGCAGCATGCGGGCGCCGGCGCAGGTGAATGAAGGTCTTATCTGACCCGGATTTCCTTGGCGATGTGCTTGCCGTCCTTGTCCATGTAGTCGACGGCGACCATTTCCTTCACCTTGATGAAGTCGGTGATCTTCGTGGTCTCGTTGGCACCCTCGGCCTTCCGCGAGGTGTGGCTGGCGCCCTTGGCGACGACATTGGTGTCCTTGTCGACGTCGAAGGTCCAGTCCTTCTGGTCCACGGTGATGACGATGGAGTCGGCGGTGAGCGATTTCACCTCACCCGACAGGTTCTTGGTCTCGGCCTTTTGATCCGCGAGCACCAAACCCGTTGTGAAGAGGCACACTACCGCGAGCATGATTTTCTGTAACATTTTGATCCTTCCCCTCAGAGAAGTGATTTTCACTGAGATAAGCTAACTTAGCGCGTTGGAGAGAAAGAAGCAAACAATTCGAAAAAGAAGAATTTCGGCTGTCGCGGCGGCATTGCTAGTCATCGATGACGAAGCCGATCATCATGTTCACTTGATAGCTCGAGGGTGAGCTCGCCCTCACCCTCTCCTCTTTGACCCACCACACGCGGACGTCCCGGAGCGTTTTGTTCCCGCCGGCGATTCCCTTCTTCATCGCGTCGTCGAGACTGATGGTCGCCGTCCTGGTGAGCTCCGAGACGAGATCCGATGCCTTCGCACCGACATCGACATTTCGCCCTCGATTCGACTAGCGAGCCGAGGCCAGCCGTGAAAAAACGCCCAGCGCCCGTAGAAGCCAAATCAGCACGGATGCGCCGATAACGGCGACGATCCAGGCCGCGGGAGCGGTGTTCGCGTGCACGCCCAGCGCATTGGCTAGCGCGACGCCGACATACGATCCCACGATTCCCACGATGACATTGGCCAGGATGCCCATCTGCCCGTTGACCTTCATCACGATGCTCGCCAGCCAACCGACGACTCCGCCGATAATCAGTGTCACGATTAGGTTCGACATTACTTTCTCCTCGAGCCTCGCCACCCGGCCGATATTCGGCTCACGTACCAAGGCCGCCTCTCCTGTCAGAAAGCAAAAGGAAGGCCAACCGCCCTTCGGTTCCCACGCGGGCTCCCAAGTCCGTGAAGGGTTTGAGGGAGAGGCCGCCGGAGGCATCGGTCGGTGGCGAGGCGCGAGCCGTTCACTTCGGGCCTTTTCTACAAATCACCGCCTCGCGCTCTTCTGTTCGACGGCTATGCGCGGGATCCGGGCGGGCAATTCGAGGCACGCGCTTTGCAACAAGGCGAGGGGTGACTATAGAAACCGGACGGCTCGCAGGGCCGCTCGCCCTTCGCAGAGCGCTGGCGTACACTCAAACGCAGGCGAAGCGGTGGCGGCTCTCGGAGGGGGCTCGAGGCTACGGCATCGGCTTTGCTGCTATCGTGGTTGCCGTCGCCGTGAGGCTCGCCGTGGATCCGTCGTTCGGGGCGAAGAGCCCGTTCCTGCTGTTTTCCGCGGCTGTTCTCACGGCGTCCTGGTTCGGCGGGTGGAGGTCAGGGTTGGCGACGACCTTGCTGGCGGCTATCGTCGGCGACACGCTCTTCCTCTCGCCCGTGGCCTCGTTCAAAGTCGGCTATCCCGGCGACGTCCTCACCCTCGGGCTCTTCCTCATCGAAGGCATGTTCATCAGCTTCGCCGCCAGCGGGCTCCGGTCCGCCCGGGCGCGCGCCGAGCGAGCCGTGGCCGACAGGGCGGAGCTCCAGACTGCCGAAAAGACCGCGAACGAGTTCCATGTGGAGATAGCGACTCTCTCGCGGCTCGGATTGACGCTGGGAGGCCAGCTCGACACGGAAAAGCTGGTCAAAGCCGTGACCGACGCCGGAGTCGCTATCACCGGCGCAGCCTACGGAGCGTTCCTGTACGAAGACGCGTCCGGCGGCTGGACGCACTTCGTCTCGGGAGCTCCACCGGACGCTTTCGTCGATTTCCCGTTGCCTCAGGACGCCGATGCCTTCGGATCGCCTTTCCGGGGGGACGTCCGCCGAACCGACGACCTCACGCAGGACCCGCTCTATTGCGAGAACCTGCCGTTCAAGCGCATGCCGCCGGGACTGTCGCCTGCGCGGAGCTATCTTTCGGCTCCGGTGCGCTCTCGCTCCGGCGATCTGATCGGGGGGCTGTTCTTCGGACATCCAGACCCGTCGGTCTTTCACGAGCGCGACGAGCGCCTGGTCGCCGGCCTCGCCGCACACGCGTCCATCGGCCTCGACAGCGCCCACCTCTATCGGGAAGCTCAGGAGGCCCGCAGGGTGGCCGAGGCCGCGAGCCTGGTGAAGGACGAGTTCCTGGCTACTCTGTCGCACGAGCTACGAACGCCTTTGAACGCCATCGTCGGGTGGGCCCACCTGCTGAAGCTCGGCCAACTCACGCCCGACGACAACCGCCAGGCCGTCGACACCATAATCCGGAACGCCACGGCGCAGAGCCAGATTATCGAAGAGCTCCTCGACGTATCCCGGATCGTCACCGGAAAGCTTCGTCTCGATCTGCGGCCCGTCGAGATCGGGGCGATCGTGAAGGCGGCGATGGGGACGGTAACGCCGGCGGCCGATGCCAAGAGCATTCATATCCAGCTCCTCGAGGATCCCGCCGGGAGCTACGTCATGGGCGATCCCGAACGAATTCAACAGATCTTCTGGAACCTGCTGTCGAACGCAATCAAGTTCACATCGAAGAAGGGGAAGGTCCGGGTGAACGTCCAGTCCGTCGACTCTCAAGTCGAGATCGTCGTCGCCGACAACGGTCTCGGCATCGACGCCGAGTTTCTTCCCCTTATTTTCAACCGCTTTACGCAGAAAGACTCCTCGAGCACACGCTCCGCCCGTGGTCTGGGCCTGGGGCTCGCCATCGCCCGGCAGCTGGTGGAACTGCACGGCGGCACCATCGATGCGGAAAGCCGCGGGACAGGAGAGGGCTCCACGTTCACGGTCAGGCTTCCACGCTCCCCGGTTACCGGGGGAACGTTGGTCGATCGCGTCTATTCGCACGCCGACGGATTCGTAGGACTGGAGCAGGCGCCCGAGCTCGCGGGGATCCAGGTGCTGGTGGTGGAGGACGACGACGACGCCCGGATTCTCGTGGCGAAGGTGCTGGAAGGTCAGGGCGCTCTCGTCCAAGCGGTCTCGTCCGGCCGCGAGGCCCTGGAAGTGCTGGGACGGGAGAGGATCGACGTGCTGCTGAGCGACATCGAGATGCCCGGTACCGATGGTTACCAATTGATTCGGGAGGTTCGCTTGCGCCCCTCGCAGCAAGGCGGCGCGGTGCCCGCGGTGGCTCTGACGGCCTATGCCCGGACGGAAGATCGCCTCCGCGCGCTGCGCGCCGGCTTTCAATTGCATCTGGCCAAGCCCGTGCAGCCCTCGGAGCTGGTCACGGTCGTCGCCAGCCTTGCGGGGCGTCGAAGCTGATGGCGGGCAGACCTCCGCTGCCCGAAAGCGATGACGAGCTGCGGGAGTTTCTGGATGACGCCACCGTCGGTCTGCGGGTCGTGAGCCCGGAGGGCCGCATCCTCTGGGCGAATCGGGCGGAGTTGGACCTGGTCGGATACGCCGGGAACGAGTACATCGGTCATCACCTCGATGAGTTCCTGGTGGAGCCCGGGGCCGCCGCGGACCTCCTCGGCCGGCTGTCCCGCGCGGAGCGGGTCGAGTCGTATCAAGCCCGCCTTCGAAGAAAGGACGGGTCCATCCGGCATGTTCTGATCGATGCGAGCGCGCTCTATCGGGACGGCGTGTTCGTCCACAGCCGCATCGCCACCCGTGACATCACGGCTTTCCTGGAAAAAGAGCAGGCCGCGCGGCATGGGGTGGAGGAGACGAGCCGACTCAAAGACGAGTTCCTTGCTCTTCTCTCCCACGAGCTGCGGTCGCCATTGGGAGCGATCCTCGTGTGGCTGGGTCTCCTCCAGAGGGACGGACTCGACCCCGACGAACGCGACCGCGCCCTCGGGATCATCGAGCGCAGCGCGCGCACGCTGGAGCGCATCATCGAAGACTTGCTCCACGCGTCGCGCATCGCCGCCGGGGGGCTCATGCTCATCCCGCAGCTGGTCGACCTCCGCAGCGTCGTCCAGGTGGCCGTGGACGCCGCCTCCGGAGACGCGGCCATGAAGGGCCTCGAGCTCACCTGGCCTCCGGGAGAGCCGATCTGGGTGATGGGCGATCCGGGACGGCTCCAGCAGGCGGTGTCCAACCTGCTTTCGAACGCCATCAAGTTCACGCCCCCGGGAGGCAAGGTCAACGTCTCCCTGGACAGGTTCGACCACAACGCCCGGCTGCGTGTCGCCGACACCGGCGAGGGAATGAGCCGCGAGTTCCTGCCCTATGCGTTCGAGCGGTTCCGCCAGCAGGACAGCACGAGCGCGCGCGCTCACCATGGCCTGGGTCTCGGTCTCTATGTAGTGCGCCACGTGATCGGGCATCACGGAGGAGCCGTGACCGCGGAAAGCCCCGGCGCGGGGATGGGAAGCACATTGACCGTGCTGCTTCCTCTGGCGACCCAGAAACTGCGCGAGGCGAGTCCCTCGAGCGGCCGGGAACCGTCTGGCGAGGCCCGCTTCCCGCCCGGACTCAGGGTTCTGCTGGTCGACGACGAGGAGGATTCCCGGGAAGCGATGAGACGGATCCTGCAGCAGAACGGGATGTCGGTTACGACCGCGTCCTCGGCGCGGGAGGCGTTCGAGCTGATCGAACGGCTCGAGCCCGAGATCCTCCTGAGCGACATCGCCATGCCCGGTGAGGACGGCCTGTCTCTGATCCGCCGGGTACGGCTGCTGCCGCTCGATCGCGGCGGCCGAATTCCGGCGGCCGCGATCTCGGCCTACGCCGGGATCGAAGAACGCCGAAAAGCACTCCTCGCGGGATTCCAGTACCACATTCCAAAACCCGTGGATGCCGCCCACCTTCTCGCCATCATCGCGGTGTTGGCCCGAAAGAGCGACGGATCGAAGTAAGGGGCCGGCGGGCCCGCGGCCGTTCCGGATCGCGAACTTCCGCGGGTGTCAGAACCTCACCGTCATCGCCAGCTGCAGATTGTTCGAGACCACCGCCGCCGAATAACCGGCGACGATCCCCGCGCGAACGAGAGCTGCCAGGAACGAGCGCATCGGGGAGGGAAACCTCAGCGCTTCTGCTCCGCGCGCCAAAGGACCGCAACCTCCGCGGCGGGGACGGGCGTCGGCTGATCCTCGATCGCCTTCGGCACTGAATGTGTCCTCAGGTACTCGTCGATTCCTTCCTCGATGCTGCGGGGGAACCGCGGCACGGGGCCTGCCAGTTGATCCTGATAGATGCGAAGCATGATCTCGCGGAAGATGGGCAGCGCCGTGCGACCGCCGGTCTCTCTCTCCCCCAGGGGGCGGTTGTCGTCGAATCCTATCCGAACCGCAACCGTGATCCCCTTCGGCCCGTAGGTGGATCCCACGAACAGCGCGTCTTTGAAGCCGCTCGTCGTTCCGGTCTTGCCCATCACCGGAATCGGGAAGTTGCGGTTATCGAGACTGTGGGCGGTGCCATTCGGGAGGCGGACCACGCCGCGCAGCCCCTCCTGGATCAAGCTCAGTTCCGCGGAGCCGTTCTGAAGCGCGGGTCGTGGCGCCTCGTAGAGCAGGCCGCCGGAGGCGTCCATGACCCGACCGATGACGTGGGGTTCCGCCAGGACCCCCGAGGCCATGGCCCGATAGACGTTCGCCAGCTCCAGCAGCCGCACTTCCGACGCCCCCAGTGCGGTGGCCACGTTGCGCCGTAGCGGTGTGCGAATTCCCAGCTCCCGTGAGGTCTCGAGCACCTCGTCCATACCGATCTCGAGCGCGATCCACACCGCCACCACGTTGCGCGACTCGGCCAGGGCTTGACGGGCCGGGATCGGGCCCTTGAATCGGTAATCGTAGTTGGCGAACCATTTCACGTCTCGATTCGCGCCTTGCTGAACCTGAATGGGCTCGTCCGGCACGAGGGAATCGAGGTCCAGGCCCCGTCGGAACGCGGCGAGGTACACGAGCGGCTTCATCGCCGAGCCCGGCTGCCGCAGAGAGCTCGTGACACGGTTGTAGTCGGAGTAACGGGAGGAACGGTCGTTGTAGAGGATGCGCCCGCCCGCCTCGGCCAGAATGGCCGCATCCGCGTTGCGCAGCACCACCACTGAGCCCTGGGTCAAGCCCGTCGAGCCACGATGCCGCTTCTCGTAGAGGGCCAGACCGTTCTCCAGGGCGTCGTTCACGATGACCTGCACACGAGCGTCCA
>DAISKN010000327.1:0-7600 GCA_036820975.1 Acidobacteriota bacterium
GAGGCGAACGAGGAGTTCTCGGCAGCGGAGTTCGTGCGCCGGGCCGTTCCCGCGATCCAGGGCATCGTGGCGCGGGGGAAGGTTCCCATCCTCGTCGGCGGAACCGGTCTGTATCTGCGGGCCCTCAGGCGCGGCCTGTTCGAGGGGCCGGGCCGGTCGCCGGGGATGCGGGAACGTCTCCTGGCCATGGCCGACCGGCGGGGCGCGAAAGCCCTGCATCGGATGCTGCGCCGGTTGGATCCCGATCTGGCCGGGAGAATCCACGAGAACGACCGCGTCCGTCTCGTGCGGGGTATCGAGGTCTACCTCGCTTCCGGGCGGAGGATGAGCGAGCTCATGAGCACACGGCGGAGACCGCTCGAGGGCTTCCACGATATACTTGTCGGGCTTCGGCCGGACCGTGAGGTGCTGAAGGCGCGGGTCGAGGCCAGGGTTCACGCGATGTTCGCGCGCGGCCTTGTGGAGGAGGTCCGGAGGCTGCGCCTCGGGCACGGCGCCGGGATCCCGGCTTTCAAGGCCATCGGGTACCGCGAAGTGCTGCTCCACCTCGATGGAGAGATCGACGCCGACGGCGCGAGACGGCTCACGCTTCTGGCAACGACCCGGTACGCCAAGAGGCAGATGACCTGGTTCCGGCGCGAGCCGGAAGTCCGATGGTTCGAGGGATGCGGCGACGACGCGGGCCTGCGCGCGCAGGTCCTCGACTACATTCAGTGGGCGATCCCGGAAACGGGAGCGCGGCAGAACTTGGAGCGGTCCCATGCTGAAACAGCCCCCTAACGTGCAGGACAGTTTCCTGAACCACGCGCGCCGCGAGCGCGTAAACGTCACCGTGTACCTGGTCAACGGCGCCAAGCTGACGGGGCGGATCAAGAACTTCGACCGGTTCGCGATCATCCTCGAGACCAACGGCGTCGACCAGATGCTGTTCAAGCACGCGATTTCCACCATCAGCGGGAACCGTCAATTCGGGAACTATATGAACCTCGACGAAGTCGTCGATGCAGGTGAAAAAAAGGAATAAGTCGCTTATTGACGCTTCGAGGCGCCGTGCTATAATCCTGCCGCCAACAAGGGACTAGAGAAAGTGTTCATCGATTTGGATCGCGTGCCCCTCGAGGGGCAGGCGATAGACCGCACGTTCGAGCTCGAGGGTCCCTATCTCGAAGGAGAGGAGTTTCGGCCTCTCTCCCCGGTTGTCCTGTCGGGGCGGCTCCAGCCCGTTGAGAGCGACGAGAACGGAGACCGGGGACGCGAGGGGGTCTTCCGGCTCGAGGGACGCACGTCCTGCTGCATCGAGCTCGACTGCGTTCGCTGTCTCGAGCCGTTCGCCATGGAGCTTGCGGAAGAGCTCGACCTCCTGTATCTTCCGCAGTCGGCGAACGCGGCTCCGGCCGCCTCCGAGGGGTCTGTGGAAGAGGACTCTGTGGACTCACTCCCCGAGCTGTCGGGCCGGGGACTCGAGCGGGAGGAGCTCGCCGTGAGCTTCTATCGGGACGAGCGCATCGACCTGTCCCAGATGATCCTGGAGCAGATCGTTCTGGCGCTGCCGATGAAGCCCTTGTGCGAACCGGAGTGTCGGGGACTCTGCGCCCTGTGCGGCGCGAATCGGAACCTCGCGAGCTGCGATTGCTCGCCGGAGGAAACCGATCCCAGGTGGGCCCCGCTCAAGACGCTTCAGAAATCGAGGAGATCTTAAATGCCCAATCCCAAGAGGCGGCACTCGAAGAGCCGGAGAGGCAAGCGCCGGGCCCACGACGCCCTCGCCAAGAAGCCGCTCTCGGAGTGCCCGAACTGTCACCAGCCCAAACATCCGCACCGTGTGTGTCCCAGCTGTGGGTACTACAAGGGTACCCAGGTCATGGAAGTCAAGGAAATCTGAGCTTCCTCTAGATCCTGAATCTGGATCGCGCTTCGGCCCGCTTCGCGGGCCGAAATCGATCAGAAATTCATGCGTCGATGACGAACGCCGAAGGCAAAGTCGCGTTTCTGTTTCCCGGCCAGGGGTCTCAGCACCCGGGGATGGGCCGGGAGGCGGCCGAGCGGTTCCCCGAAGCCCGGAGCGTATTCTCCCGGGCGGACGAAGCTCTCGGATTCCCGATCTCCAGGCTCTGCTTCGAGGGGCCGGAAGAAGACCTGCGGCTCACGGAGAACACTCAGCCCGCGATTCTCACGACCTCGATCGCCCTCGGCGAGGTGCTCCGCTCGATGGGCGCCCGGCCCGACTTCGTAGCCGGCCACAGCCTGGGCGAGTACTCCGCGCTGGTCTTCGCTTCCGCCCTCGGACTCGAGGAAGCGGTCGCTCTGGTCAGGAAGCGCGGAGGCTACATGCAGGCCGCCGTCCCGTTGGGGATGGGAGCGATGGCGGCCATCCTCGGTCTTTCGGCCGGGGACGTGGACGCGGTCTGCCGCGACGTCGGCGGCGAGGGAATCGTCGAGCCCGCGAACTTCAACGGCGCCGGCCAGGTGGTCATCGCCGGCCACCGGGAAGCGGTCGAGCGCGCCTGCGGGCTCGCCCGCGAGCGTGGCGCGAAAAAGGCGATTCCGCTCGCGGTGAGCGCTCCCTTCCACTGCCGGCTCATGGAGCCCGCGGCCAAGGCGCTCGCGCGGGATCTCGAGGCAGTCGCCTTTCGCGACCTCGAAATGCCGCTTTTCACCAACGTCGACGCCCGGCCGATAACGACCGGCGGCGAAGCCCGGGAGGCGCTGGTTCGACAGGTGGCCTCGCCGGTGCGATGGGAGGAGACCATAGAGGCGATGGCCGCCCAGGGGGTGAAGCGGTTCGTCGAGGTCGGACCGGGTAAGGTTCTCTCGGGCCTGGTGAGGAAGATCGTCAAGGGCGCGTCGGTGTTCTCGGTGAGCGGTCCGGTGGACGTGGACCGCTTCTTCACGGAGGGGGCCCCCGTTGTCTGAATGGCAGGGAAAGGTCGCCCTCGTGACCGGCGGGACGCGCGGGATTGGCCGCGCCATCGCCTTCGCCTTCTCGCGCCTGGGCGTGGATGTCTCTATCACCGGACGCGACGCCACCCGGGCCGCGGAAGCCGCGGAAGGCCTGTCGAAGGAAACGTCCAATCCGGTCAGGGGTATGGCGCTGGACGTCGCGGATCGCGCGGCGGTCGACTCCGTGGTGAAGGCATTCGTCCAGGAGCGGGGTCGGATCGACATCCTCGTGAACAACGCCGGGATCACCCGCGACAACCTCCTGATGAGGATGAAGCCCGACGAGTGGGAGTCGGTCATCGCCACCAACGTCAACGGGCTCTACTATTGCAGCCAGGCGGTATTGCGACCTATGATTCGCCAGCGTGGCGGCAGGATCATCAACATGAGCTCGGTCGTCGGGTTGACGGGGAACCCGGGGCAGGTGAACTACGCCGCCTCCAAGGCCGCGATTCTCGGCTTCACCAAGGCCCTGGCCAGGGAAGTCGCGTCGCGGCAGATCACGGTCAACGCCATCGCGCCAGGCTACATCGAAACCGACATGACGAGCGGTATCTCCGACGAGGCGCGGCAACTCTTGTTCAATTCGATTCCGATGCAGCGTATCGGCAGGCCCGAAGACGTGGCGGCGGCGGCGCTGTTCCTCGCCTCGGAGGGGGCGGGCTACGTCACCGGTCAAGTCCTTTCGGTCAACGGCGGTTTGTACATGTAGCTCGGTTCTAGCTGACTTTTAGGAGGTTTCATGAGCAACATTTCCGAGAAAGTGAAGGGGATCATCGTCGAACAGCTCGGCGTCGACCAGGATCAGGTCACCGAAGACGCGTCGTTCGTGGACGATCTCGGCGCCGACTCCCTCGACCAGGTCGAGCTGGTGATGGCCCTGGAAGAAGAGTTCGGGATCGAGATTCCCGACGAGGACGCGGAGAAAATCACGCGCGTGAAAGAAGCCGTGTCCTATATCCAGGAGCACGCGAAGTAGCCGGAGCGACTCGGTTCCAAAGTGCTGAATCATCCGAAACGAAGGGTGGTGGTTACGGGCGTGGGCCTGGTCTCCGCCCTCGGCATCGGCACCGAAGACACCTGGGAAGGTCTGCTCGCGGGCCGCTCCGGTATCGGTCCCATCACTCATTTCGACGCGTCGAGCTTCAGCGTTCGTATCGCGGGCGAGGTCAAGGGATTCGATCCGCTCCGTTTCATCGAGAAGAAAGACGTCAAGAAGATGGACGTCTTCATCCAGTACGCTCTCGCCGCCTCGACGTTCGCGGTGGCGGACTCCGCGCTCGAGGTCACGAAGGACAACGCCGAGCGGGTCGGAGTGTTCATCGGCTCGGGCATCGGCGGGTTCGCCACCATCGAGCGGGAGCACAAAGTGCTCCTGGAGAGCGGGCCCCGGCGGATATCCCCGTTCTTCATTCCCGCGATGATCATCAACCTGGCGGCCGGCCAGGTGTCCATCCGCTTCGGGGCCAAGGGTCCCAACTCGGCGACCGCCACCGCCTGCTCGGCGAGCGCTCACGCGATCGGCGACGCGATGAAGATCATAGAGCGGGGAGACGCCGACGCCATGATCGCCGGCGGAACCGAGGCCGCGATCACCCCGATGGGAATCGGCGGGTTCGCGGCGATGCGCGCGCTCTCGACCCGAAACGCCGAGCCGCAACGGGCATCCCGGCCGTTCGAGAAGGACCGGGACGGCTTCGTCGTGGGCGAGGGGTCGGGGGTCGTGGTGCTCGAAGCCCTCGAGACGGCGAAGGCCCGTGGGGCGCGCATCTACGCCGAGCTCGTCGGCTACGGCATGACCTCCGACGCATTCCACATGACGACCCCCTCGGAGGACGGCGACGGCGCGTACCGGGTGATGGCGATGGCCATCGCCGACGCTGGAATCCGGCCCGAGGAGGTAGACTACATCAACGCCCACGGCACCTCGACGGAGTACAACGATCGCACCGAGACCCTGGCGATCAAGAGAGTCTTTGGCGATCATGCCCGCAAAGTCGCGGTGAGCTCCACGAAATCGATGTCGGGCCATCTACTGGGGGGCGCCGGAGGACTCGAGGCCGGGATCACGGTCCTTGCGCTCCGCGACCAGAAACTGCCTCCCACGGTGAACTACGAGACCCCGGACCCGCAGTGCGACCTCGACTACGTGCCGAACGTCGCCCGGGCAGCCAAGGTGGATTACGCTCTGTCGAACTCGTTCGGTTTCGGTGGAACCAACGCGGCCCTTGTCTTTCGCCGCCATCGGCCGGGGAGCTAAGCGAAATGCCGACCGGAGTCATCGTGAGCGACGACTTCCGGAAGCACGATCCGGGTAAAGGCCACCCGGAGTCGGCGGAGCGCATGGATGCCGTGGCCCGCGCCATCGCCGCTCCCAGGCTCGCCCCCAAGCTCGAGATCGTCCACCCGAAACCCGCCGAGAAAGAGCACATCCTTCTCGTCCATTGGGAACGGCTCTACGACGAAGTCATGGCCACTCGCGGAAAAGAGCGCACCTATCTGGACTCGGACACCGTCGCCTCTCCCGCCACCGCCGACGTAGCCCATCTCGCGGTCGGGGCCGTCCTCACGGGGATCGATCGCGTGATGGCGGCGGGACCGGGCGCGTCGGACGAAGGAGGCAGGCTCGAGAACGCCTTCGCCTTTACGCGTCCGCCCGGCCACCACGCGAAGCCGGACAAGGCGATGGGGTTCTGCTTCTTCAACAACATCGCGGTCGGGGCGATGTACGCGCTCAAGCGCTATCAGATGCGCCGCATCTTGATAATCGACTTCGACGTTCATCACGGGAACGGAACTCAGAAAGCCTTTTACACCTCGCCCGAGGTTCTGTACCTCTCGACTCACCAGTCGCCGCACTATCCGGGGACCGGGGGCCTCCAGGAGACGGGAAAGGACGAGGGAGAGGGATACACGCTGAACATCCCCATGCCTGCGGGAATGGGCGACCGCGAGTACCTTCGGGTCTTTCGCGACGTGCTCGTGCCCGTGGGGCGGGAGTACCAGCCCGAGCTGGTGCTGGTCTCCGCCGGGTTCGACGCGCACCGCGACGACCCGCTCGGCGGAATGGAGCTCTCGAGCGCCGGCTACGGCGCCATCGCCGCGGAAATTCTGCGCCTCGCCCGCGAAGTCTGCGGGGGAAGAGCGGTCTTCGTTCTGGAAGGCGGGTACCACCTCCAGGCGCTCGAGGAGTCGATCGGCTCTGTGCTCGGCGTCATGATCGGCGGCCCGCGCGAAGAGCCGGGCGATCCCGGCGCCGCCGCGGAGGATTTGGTGAAGGAGCTGAGAGCCGTACACGGCCCGTACTGGACCAGCTTGCGGAGAAGTTGATCCTCGATGGCGAAGAAACGCGTCCCCAAAAAGAAGACGAAGAAAGCTCCGGCGAAGAAGGCGGCGAGCAAGCGAGCGGCACCCAGGTCTTCGCCCGGGCGGAAGCCGCCACTCGCGATCTCGAGCCAGCATGTCGACTATCTCACCTACAAATCGTCGCAGCTCCAGAAATTCTACGGTGAGATCCTGGAGCTTCCGACCGAGTTCCAGGACATGGACGGGCTCGATTATCTCGTCGTCCGGACTTCTTCGAGCTCGAGCCTCGGGTTCATGCCTCCGCATCCCGACTTGAGGGGCGTTGAAGCGACGCCCCGGGAGCCCGGGCTCTACTTCATGGTGGAGGACGTCGACCGGGCTTACCAGCATCTCCTCGCGAAGGGCGTGCGCTTCCCGCGTCCGCCCGAGACGATGCCCTGGGGACACAGGGTCCTCACCACCACCGACCCCGAGGGCAGGACGGTCATGCTCGCGGCCGTGGTCGAGCCCGAGGACTGACAAACACCAGGAAGAACGCAAAGGCGCAAAGAGGCAAAGCGCAAGGAAAAATCCCTTGATTACACCCTCCCAATGTCGCAACTCGTCGATTACATCCGCCGCCTAGTCGACATTCCGTCGGTAACTGGCTCGGAGCAGGAACTGGCGTCGTTCCTCGACGAGGATCTTCGGGCCCGCGGGTTCGCCGTCACTCTTCAGGACGTCGTCGACCGGCGTAAGAACGTTTATGCGGTGAGCCCCCGCAGCCTCCCGCGGGTCGTGTTCTGCACGCACATCGACACCGTGCCTCCGTTCTACGCGAGCTCCGAGGACGACGAGTACATCTATGGCAGGGGATCGTGCGACGCGAAGGGAGTTCTCGCCGCGATGGTGTTCGCCGCCGTCTCTCTAAGAGAGCAGGGCATCGACGATGTGGGCCTCCTGTTCGTCGTGGGAGAGGAAGTCGATAGCGTCGGGGCTCTCGCCGCGAACCGGCTCGAGTCGCGCGCCCGCTACGTCGTGGTGGGCGAGCCGACGGAGAACCGGATGGCGAACGGGCACAAGGGCGGTTTCAAGTTCCGATTGACGGCGCGAGGCCGGGCCGCGCACTCCGCCTACCCCCATCTGGGCGAGTCCGCGATCGAGCGCCTCCTCGACGCGCTCGGCGAGATTCGCGCCGCCGAGTGGGGTCGGAGCGACGTTCTCGGGCCGGCCACGGTGAACGTCGGAACCCTCGGAGGAGGGTTGGCGGCGAACGTGCTCGCTCCCTCCGCCGAGGCGACCGTCTTCATCCGGGTGGTCGGCCGCGCGGCCCAGGTGAGGGAGACGCTCGACGCCATTCTGGCGCGCCATCCGG
>DAISKN010000328.1:0-7588 GCA_036820975.1 Acidobacteriota bacterium
GAGCGAGGAGCGAGCGAGCACTAAGTAATGTGTGGCATCTGCGGCGTCTTCGACCCTTCCTCCGGCGCTTCGCCCGATCGAGCCGTTCTCGATGCCATGTCCCGGTCCATCGCCCACCGGGGTCCCGACGATGACGGTTCGTTCCTGGACGCCGGCGTCGGCCTCGCGGCGCGGCGGCTCTCCATCATCGACGTCGAGGGCGGCCATCAGCCCATTACCAACGAGGACCGCACGATCTGGATCGTCTTCAACGGCGAGATCTACAACCACGAAAGGCTGCGCCTGCTCCTCTCGAAGCTCGGGCATCGCTTTCAGACGCGCGCCGACACCGAGGTCGTGGTCCATGCCTATGAGGAGTTCGGTCCCGACTGCGTCCGCTACCTCAACGGGATGTTCGCCTTCGCCATCTGGGACTCGAAGGCCCGGAAGCTCTTCCTCGCCCGAGATCGTTTCGGGATCAAGCCGCTCTACTACACCCTCGCCGGGGAAGAGCTGGTCTTCGGGTCGGAGCTGAAGGCGATCCTCGAGCACCCCCGGGTGGAGCGTCGAATCGACGTCGTCGCCCTGAACGAATACCTCTCGTTCGAGTACGTGCCGACGCCGCGGACCGTCTTTCGAGGCATACGAAAGCTTCCTCCGGGCTATACGCTCACCTGCTCGACGAAGGGGATCGAGATTGCGAGCTACTGGGACCTGAGCCTCAAGAAGAGCGAGAGCCGGCCGCCGGTGAGCTGGCGCGAGTACCAGGAGCGGCTCCGGCACGAGCTCGAGCAGGCGGTCCGGAGAGAGATGGTGAGCGACGTTCCCGTCGGTGTCCTCCTGAGCGGAGGTCTCGACTCGACGACGGTCCTGGCGATGATGACCCGGAGCTCGACCCAGCGGGTGAAGAGCTTCTCCATCGCCTTCGAGGAGAAATCGTTCGACGAGTCCCGCTACGCCCGGCTCGCGGCCTCGGCTTTCGGGTCCGAGCACCACGAGCTCACCGTCACGTCCGGCATGATGGCCGACCTCGTTCCGCGCCTGATGGACGTTCTCGACGAGCCCTTCGCCGACTCCTCGATCGTTCCCACCTACTTCCTCTCGCGGTTCGCGCGCGAGGAAGTCAAGGTCGTCCTCGGGGGCGACGGGGGCGACGAGATGTTCGCCGGGTATCCCACGCTCCAGGCGCACCGCCTCATCGAGTACTACGAGCGCTGGGTCCCTTTCTTCGTCCGCGCGAGCCTGGTGCCGAGGATCATCGATCGCCTCCCGGTGTCGAAGGAGAACATCAGCTTCGATTTCAAGGCCCGGCGCTTCATCTCCGGCCGCGGAGTTCCCGTCGCGAGCCGGCACCACCGGTGGCTCGGCGCGTTCGTGCCCCTGGAGAAGCGGTCCCTCTTCGTGCCCGAGCTCGTCCAGGACGACGTCGACACCTACGAGGTCGCCTACGAGCACCAGAGGCGATGCGACGCGCAGGAGACCATGAACCAGCTTCTGTACCTGGACCAGAAGCTCTATCTCGAGGGGGACATCCTCACCAAGGTGGACCGGGCCAGCATGGCGACCTCCCTGGAAGTCCGGGTGCCGCTGCTCAACCACAGCCTCGCGGAGTACGTGGCCGAGATTCCGCACGAGCTGAAGCTCCGCGGCCTCAAGAGCAAGTTTCTGCTGAAGAAGGCGATGGAAGGCGTCGTACCGCGGGAGATCGTGACCCGCCCCAAGAAGGGCTTCAACGCTCCCGTGGGCTACTGGATCAACGGAGCGCTGAAGGAGCTCGTGCGGGATCAGCTCGCCGAGGACAAGCTGAAGCGCGAGGGTTTCTTCGAGCCGTCGTACGTCCAGAAGCTGCTTCGCGAGCACACCGAGGGCGTCCGCGACCACCGGAAGCTCCTGTGGACGCTCCTGGTCTTCGAGCTCTGGCAGGAGAAGTACCTCAGGCGCTGAGCCGCTTCACTCCCCCGAACTTCCAGGAGTTCCCGTTGCGGAATACGACGTAGCTGGACGCGGGCTCGACCCTCGGGTCGGAGAGCCAGCCCTCCACACGTGCCCGCGGGATATAGGCCGTCGTCGGCGCCACGAGCTGGTCGAAGGCGACGTGGTGGAAGAACGCGAACTCGCGCTCGGCTATCCACCGGCTGTAGTCGTAGAGCGGAAGCAGCGGCCGAAGCGCTCCCGGCGCGAGCAGACGAACGCACTTGGCGTAGACGAAGTAGGGCGCGACCAGCGGGAGCGCGAGTCCGTACTTCGTGAGCCACCAGGGAAGCCTCGAGCTCACCCGCCGAAGCGGATCGACCAGGTACCGCACCAGCGCGTTCCCTTCCTCGGCATAGACCCAGCAGTGGAACCGACCCCCCGGGCGCGTGTGGCGAAGCACGGAGTCGAAGCCCGCGCTCGGGTCCTTCAGATGGTGGAGGACCCCGATGCAGTAGACGAGATCGAACCGTCCGAGTTCGACTTCGGTCAGGTCTCCGCGTTGGAGCTCGATTCGCGTCCCGGGAACGTCTCCGAGGTTGCGGCGGGCGGTCTCCAGGGTGTCGCCGAGCTCGACTCCAGCGAGGCGCGAGGGTCCGAAGCGGGCCACGTGATAGAGGAGAGAGCCGTTTCCGAAGCCGAGCTCCAGCACCTCCTTTCCCCGGAAGCCCTCGGGGTCGAGAGGGGCCATCCACTCCAGGAACTGAGCGCGGGTGTAGGCCGAGCCCTGCGGGAGTCGATTCCACGATTCGGCGAAAGCGGTCGCGGTCTCTACGTCGTCGGAAGCCACAGCGTGATGAAGGAAACGTAGCACACTGCCTCGCGGAACGTTCGCTCGAGGACTGGGCAAGCTCGAGGGCGCGGAGCGACTCTAGAACGAGCTCCTACCCAACGTCCCGGCGGCGAAGTTCCCTTCCATGGCTCGTCCGCTGCTATACTCGCGTTCTTCGTACCTTCTTCATGAGCCTCCGCCTCAGCACGAAGCTCGTCGTCCTGGCGATGGCTCTACTCATCGCCGTTCCCTTCTTCTTGAGACTGTCGCTCCTGAAGACCCGCGGATTCAATCCCGACGAGCTCGAGTGCATCCACTGGGCCTGGTGCGTCTCGAAGGGCATGGTCCCCTACCGGGACTACTTCGACCACCACACGCCGTGGTACCACTTCTTCCTCTCGACCTTCTTTCGTTTCTACGACGTCGAGCGGGTCCCCGCCGAGGCGGTCGCGTTCCTGTTCATGGCGCGGACGCTGACCTGGGTTTTCGCCAGCGCCGTACTGGCAGCGACCTTCTTTCTCGGACGCGCGTTCCGGGACGCCCGCACAGGGCTCGCGGCGGCGCTCCTCCTGAGCAACGCCGCGTTCTTCTTCTCGAAGAGCCTCGAGGTCCGGGCCGACGTCCCCGCAGCCGCTCTCGTCGTGGCGGCGGTGCACCTCGCCCTCGCGGGCCATCGCCGCGCGGCCGAGGCCGCACGAGGGGCCGAAGTCCGACTTCTCGCGAGCGGGCTCGCCCTCGGCGTCGCGATGATGCTCACTCAGAAGGTCCTCTTCGTGGGACCGGGGTTCGCCGTCGCGGCGCTCTGGCTCCTTCTCGATCCGCGCCTTGGCGGCTCCCGCGGGAAGCGATTCTTTCTCGTCACGCTCCAGACCGCGGGATTCCTCGTCCCGCTCGGAGCCACCCTCGCCTGGTTCGCCTCCAAGAGCGCGTTCTCCCACTTCATCGAGGCGAACTTCCTGGTCAACGCCCGCTGGCCCGGCCTCGATGCCGGCCCGTTCCTCGTGGAGCTGGTGCGCCAGGATCCCGCCTACGTTCTGCTGGGAACGCTGGGGCTCACGTATCTGACGGTGACGGCGTTCCGCTCCGATGCGCTCCCGCGAATGGACGCACTCGTGGCGCTTCCGATGATCTCACTGGTCGCGACGCTGCCCATCCACACCGGGATGTCGTACCAGCACTTCCTTCTGATCCTTCCCCTGTTCTCCGTCTTCGCGGCATCCTGCCTCGTCGACCTGACGGCGCGGTTCCGGCGCGCGCCGGAGGCCCTGCTCCTCGCAGCGGTCGTGCTCCTCAGCATCGTGCCGCTCTCGCGCTTCCGCGCCGCGTTCGATCGCGGCAACTGGGGAACGCTTCAGGGCATCGAGTACGTCCTTCGCAACACGTCGCCGCGGGAGACGACGTTCGACGGATTCACCGGGCTCGGGCTCTTCCGCCCGCAGGCGTTCTATCACCACTTCCAGCACCCGCATGCCTTCGCGCTCCAGAGCCGGGAAGAGCACCGGGAGATGCTCGAGGCGCTCGAGAGCGGACGGGCGCTTCCGAAGATGATCTTCTGGAGCCGCTACTTGAGGGAAGCGGTGACTCCCGAGATCGCCCTCTTTCTCGAAAGGAACTACGTCGAGTCGGGGCTTCCCCCGATCCGCATCCGTCCGTTCGACAACGGCGTCGGCTCCTGGTCCGACGTGGAGCCGCGGTATCTGGGATGGGACCCCGACGTGGACCCGAACGGGCCCCACGTTTTCTTCGACGACGGCTGGCGCCCCCCGACGTCCGAGTTCGGCGCCTACGTCCGCCGCACCCGGACCCGCCGCTCGGGCCTCATCGTTCCCATTCGGCGTCCCCGGGACTTCGAGGCGGTCTTTCGCGCCCACGCCGATCCCGACGCGGGGCCGTTCGGAGTCGAGCTCGTGGTGAACGGCGAGAGCGCGGGCGTGGTCGGCGCCGTGCCCCGCTGGCAGGAGTACCGGTTCCCGGTTGGGGTCCAGCGCCTGCGCCCCGGGTTCAACACTTTTGAGCTCCGCTTCTCCGCGCCCGACGACGCAGAGGACCGGAGGCTCGAGCTCGCGGTGAGCTTCCTTCAGCTACGGGAGTCGGGGTCGCGCGAGTGACGTCGAGAACGAACCCCGATCAGAGCCGCTCCCTTCGCGCGGGGCGTTTCGCGGGGCTCACCACTTCGGGCTCGGGAGTGAAGTCCTCGCCGGGATTGATGAACCGGTCCATCTCGAACTTGTACTGGCGATCGTACAGCTCGCGGTAGCGGCCGTTGCGGGCGAGAAGCTCATCGTGCCTTCCCCTCTCGACGATCTCGCCCTGTTCCAGGACGAGGATCTGGTCGGCGCTGGTGATGGTGGAGAGCCGGTGGGCGATGACGAACGTCGTCCGGCCCGACCGCAGCGAACGAAGCCCGTCCTGGATCATCGCCTCGCTCTCGCTGTCGAGGCTGGAAGTAGCCTCGTCGAGAACGAGGATGCGCGGGTCCGCGAGGATGGCGCGGGCGATGGCAATCCGCTGGCGCTGGCCGCCGGATAGCTTCACCCCCCGCTCCCCGACCACGGTTTCGTAGCCTTCGGGGAAGGCTTCGACGAACTCGTCGCAGTGAGCGATTCGGCTCACCTCCCGGATCTGCTCCAGAGTGGCTTCGGGGCGGGAATAAGAGATGTTCGCCCGCACCGTCCCGTCGAAGAGAAAGTTGTCCTGGAGGACCACCCCGACCTGCTCCCGGTAGTCCCGCAGGCGCACCGTCGCCAGATCGCGTCCGTCGACGAGGATACGGCCCGACTTCGGGCGGTTGAACGTCAGAATGAGGCTGATGAGCGTGCTCTTCCCCGAACCGCTCGAGCCCACGAGCGCCGTCGTCGTCCCGGCCGCCGCCGCGAAGGAAACGTCCTTCAAGACGGGGATGCCTTCGCGGTAGGAGAACCCCACGCTCTCGAGCTCCACCTCGCCGCGAAGCGATGCCAGAGGCTCCCGCGCGCGATCCTGATCGTCCTCGGTGGCGAGGCCCCGAATCTCCCGGATGCGGTCGAGACCGGCGAAGGCCTCGCTCAGCTGGGTCGCGATCGACGAAATCTGGACCAGCGGCGCGGCGACGAGCCCGGTGAAGAAGATGTACATGACGAAGTCGCCCAGGGTCATTCGCCCCGCGAGGATCGACTGCCCGCCGACGACGATCATGAGCACGCCGACCGCTCCCATGATCACGGTCGAGAACGCCGAGATCCCGGAGATCGCCGTCACCGACTTCGCCACGTTGCGAAAGAGATCGTGGGCGTTCCGGGTGAAGATGCGCTCCTCGCGCTTTTCCGCGGTATAGGCCTTGACGATGCGGATCCCGGAAAGCGCCTCCCCGAGTCGGCCGGTGAGGTTCGCGTTGAGCTCCCCTCGTTTTCGGAAGATCGGTCGGAGCCTCACGAAGGCGAAGGCCATGACGCCGCCGAAAAGCGACAGCACCACCAGAGTGAGGGCCGTGAGCTGCCAGTTCAGGTAGAAGAGCACGGCGAGCGCCGCCGAAGCGGTGAGGATCCCTCCGACGAGCTGTATCAGTCCGGTACCCACGAGGTTCCGGATGCCTTCGGCGTCGGACATGATGCGGGAGATGAGCTCGCCGCTCTTGACCGAGTCGAAGTAGGAGATCGGAAGCCTCAGGATGTGGCCGTGGAGCTCCCGCCGCATGTCGGTGATGGCGCGCTGCGCCGCGACTCCGAGAAGCTGCGATAGCGCGAAGGACGTCGAAGCCTGAACGAGAGTGGCGAGGCCGGCGGCGGCGGCTAGCGGAACCAGGAGCTCGCCTCTGTGCTTCGCCACGACTTCATCGATGAGATATTTGGAGGAGGCGGGAAGCACCAGCCCGGCGATTCTTCCGATGGCCATGAGGACGAACCCCACGGCGAGGCGATGGCGCCGCGCCCATAGGATGTCCCGGGCTTCTCTCCAGACGACGGAAAGACCAGGCTTTTCCTTCCCGCCGTTCGCCCGGAACGACCGGGAGGATCCTCCCGACCGCTCGGACCGCCGGGAGAGACCAGAGAGCTTCATGGATTCTTCGCCAGAACCAACTATAGCGTGCCGCCGGTGACGCTCAGGGCTCGAGCCTCTCGAAGCGGAAACGGTCCACGGCGAGAACGGGCCCGCCGGCAGGGCTGACGGGGAAGATTTCCAGAACGTTGATCCTCCGCCACGACTCCCTTTCCGCCGTCATCACCTGCGCCGCCATTTCCACCGTCGGAACGAAGGCCTTGAGCCTCGTCCCGTTGAGCCGGATTTCGACGGGCGTGGGCTCGGCCCCTTCGGGAACGGCGCAGTCGATGAGGATGCGGAGCGGCTCCGGCCGGAAGACGGGAACGAAGATGCCGGCGCCCTCCCCCGATGCCAGACGAACTTCCCGCTCCCTCTCGTTCCAGTCGCGGAGCCCGCTCCAGCCGTTTCCGATGAACGGTGGATCCGCGGGTCCGAGGTCGATGAGCCCATCGAGCCCGCCCATGCGGTGAAACAAGTACTTCCCGACGAGGATGTCGTACTGCGTCTTCGGCCGGTCGTAGCGCGCGGCGAAAATCCAGTTCATCGGGAACGAGAACGGATAACCGAAGGCGTCGAACCAGTCCTCGAGTCCCGCTTCGGCCGCGGCCTGCCAGGAGAGGGTGTCGTCGACCGGGATCCTCCCTTTGCGGTACTGCTCCATCAGGAGGGCGTTCGCCGCGATGGCCGCCGCGACGGCCAGGGCGGTGACCGCGCGCGGATGCCGGCGCACCAGCTCGGCGAGGTACGCGATCGCCGTTCCCAGGCCGAGCGCGAGGATCGGCAAGGCGGAATCGAAACGGCGGGCGCCGTACGACCCACCTCCCCACCAGTCGGCGACGGTGCCGTTCA
>DAISKN010000329.1:0-7588 GCA_036820975.1 Acidobacteriota bacterium
GGAGTTGTCGATCGCAGCACGGCCCCGCCGCTTTCGAAGCTCGTCCCAGCAGTGGTTGGCGGCCACGCGGTAGAGCCACGGGGTGAACGGCCGGGACAGGTCGTAGCTCGCGAGGCGGACTCTTGCCTTGAGGAAGATCTCCGAGGTCGCGTCCTCGGCGTCCTCGCGGGACGCGAGCGCCCTGCGGCAGATCCGGAAGACCGACGGCGCCAGAGTCTCATACACCCTTCCCCAGGCCGCGGAGCTGCCGGCTCGGGCCAGCTCGACGAGGGTTTCGAGATCTCCGCGACCCGCCATTCCTCAAAGATCCTTACGAGGGTGCGGGCGGGATTATTACAGAGATTCGGCGAAAGCTAGATTTCCCGGCCGCGTCCCCGGACCGCGACCCACATGCGCCCGGAGACGGAGCGCGCGAGGCCGGCGTACCGGTTGAGGACGTGGCGGCGGCCCAGGGAAGGGAAGAGGGGCTCGGAGCGTGGCACCAGGTGCTGGAGCTCCCGGCGGAGCTGGCGCTCCTCGGGGTGGATCAGGAGGCCGCGGTTCAGTGCCGCGATGGCGTCGCGCTTCCTGCCCGCGACGTCGAGCGCTCGCGCGAGGTTGAGGTAGAGAAGGCTCGCCCTTCGCCCGTTCCGGACCACGGCATCCTCGCAGAGCGAGACGCCCCGGTCCCGTTTCCCGGTGAGAGCCATGAGCAGTCCGCAGTAGGAGAGATGGGCGGGGTCGCGGCTTCCGTCCTCCACGAGCCGGGACAGCGCTCGTTCGGCGGTGCCGAACGAGCCGCGGCGATAGTCGCTTACCGCCTGCTCGAAGAGAATCTCGCTCTCGTTCGCGTCCATGAGATCTGATTTTTGGGGACACAAATAGGTTAAAGGGGAGAAGGCCCGTCCGTCAAATCCCTTCGCGGCGCGAAGGACCCCCGGCTTGACATGACGACGGGAATCGGATACCTCTTACGTACCCCATCCGACCCCTGATAGCTCGCGTTTCATTCATAGAGGGGAACTCATGGACAGGGAACAGTTTATAAAGGTTTTGCGGGGTTGCATCGAAAGCGCCACGGGGCGCGAGTACGCTCACATCGACTGGAATCGCCTCACCGATCGCGGCCTCATCGAGTGCGCCGAGCTGGTGCGGGATCTGCTGGAAAAGAGAGTCCACGAAACGAAAGCGCCGGCGCTCCTGGCGGGCGAACGGATGCACTAGCTCTTCATTCGTGACGGAGGGCCTCGATCGGGTCGAGGCGCGAGGCTTTCATCGCGGGCAGCATTCCGAACACCAGGCCCACGCCCGAGGAGAAGCCCAGCCCGAGCGCGAACGACCACCAGGGGAGCGAGATCGGAAACCCCGAGATCCAGTGCACCAGGAGCCCGGTGCCGCTCCCGAGGCCGACTCCGATGACGCCTCCGAGCGTCGTGAGTGCTCCGGCCTCGAGAAGAAACTGGAGCAGGATCTCGCGCCGCCGGGCTCCGAGGGCCTTCCGCAATCCGATTTCCCGCGTCCTCTCGGTGACGGAGATGGTCATGATCGCCATCACCCCGATTCCGCCGACGAGTAGCGCTATCGAGCTCATCGCCACCAGGGCGAGAAGGGTCGCGCTCGTCACCTGCTGCATGGCCTTGCCGGCGGCCTCCTGGGTGATGATGTCGAAGTCGTTCTCCTCGTCGAGCCGGAGGCCGTGCCGGATACGCATGACCTTCTCGACCTCCCGCGCGGCCTCGTCCCGGCCGACTTGCTCGCGGGGGACGACGACGATGGTGACGTCGAGGTGCTCCTGCCCATGGATCCGCCGGGGCCGCATTCCATATTGACGGGCGTAGCTGGTGTAGGGGATGACCGCGAATTCGTCTTGCCCCAGATTGAAACCTCCGGGGCTCGGCCTCGTCCCCAGGACTCCCACCACCGTGTAGCGCCCGTTCCCGATGCGCACTTCCTTCCCCAGGGGATCGATGTTCTGAAACAGAGCTCGGTAGGGAGCATCGCCGAGGACCACGACCGGCCTGCCGTGGTTGACCTCGGTCTCGGTGAAGGCCCTCCCCATCGCAACCTCGACATGGTTCACCACGGCGAAGGCCTCTGAGGCCCCGATGATGGCCATCTGTTTGGTGCGGCCTCTTTCGTAGAGCACGCGCTCCATTTGGGGGCTGAACCCGCCCCCGTACATCAAGTCGACGTAGGCGATTCGGTCGAGCTTCTCGAGCGCCCGCGCGTCCTCCCGCGATAGATTCGGCCGCTTCAGGAGCTCGACGAAGTCCTTTCCGCTCATGAAGCTCAACCCGCTGAACTTCGCGATGAAGAGCGTCTTGGGCCCGAGGGTGTCGAGCATCGCCTGAAGCGAGTGATCGAAGCCCCGGACGAGGGAAGTCATGCCGACCACCGCCGTGACTCCGATGACGACACCGACGATGGTGAGTCCCGAGCGAAGCTTGTTGGCGCGCAGGGTCTCGAAGGCCATGGTGACCACTTCGTGGAGGAGCTCGAGTCGGTACATCGCTCAAATCCGGAATTGCAGGGGGATGGAGGGACAGGAGGGGGCTGGGAGACAATTCAAACCGTTCTGATTCATCTCCGCAGCGCCTCCTGTCTCCACATCCCCGTTCTTACACTATCCCAAGCCTCGAGCCCGACTACTCCCTGCGGAGGGCCTCGATCGGGTCCAGGGCGGCTGCGCGCATCGCGGGGTAGAGACCGAAGGCGAGACCGACGAGAACCGTCATCGAGATGCCGAGGGCGACCGACCAGAGCTCGACCGCCGCCGGCACCGGAGTGAGCTGCTCCACGAGGAGCGCGACGGCGAATCCGAGGGCCGTACCCGCGATACCCCCGACGGTCGAAAGGGTGGCGGTCTCGATGAGGATCTGCCAGATCACGTCGCGGCGGCGGGCCCCGAGCGCTTTCCGGAGCCCGATCTCCGGCGTGCGCTCGGTGACCACCATCAGCATGATGTTCATGATGACGATGCCGCCGACGACCAGAGAGAGCCCCACCACCCCGACGAGGACCGCGACGATGCCGTCGGTCGCCCTCCGCCAGATGCCGATGATCGTCCCCGAGCTGAAGATCCCGAAATTGTTCTCTTCGTCCGGCCGCAGCCTCCGGGCGGCCCGCAGGGCCACGGCGGCCTCCTCCATCGCCCGATCCTGCACTTCGGGGTTTTCCGGCTTCACCATGAGCGAGAGCCCCGAGACGCGCTTTCCGTAGAGGCGCTCGAAAGCGCCCAGGGGTATGACCGCGAACTCGTCCTGCGGCGCCCCGAGGATGGTGCCCTTCTGCTCGCTCACGCCCACGACGCGAAAGTGAATGCCTTCGATCTTCACCGTTTTTCCCAGAGGAGATTCGCCGCGGAACAGACGGTCCGCGGTGTCCCACCCGAGGACCGCGACGGACCGCCGGCGCGCGGCCTCGGTGGCGCTGAAGAGTCGCCCGCGCTCGGCGTCGTAGCTGCGGAAGAGGACGTAGTCCTCGGTCACCCCCTGGATGGTGACGCTTTCGAGCTCGCGGTCGCGGTAGGAGACCTTGCCCCGCCGCTGGGCGCGGGCCATGACGGCGCCGACGCTCGGCGAGAGACGCCGCACCGAATCCGCGTCCTCGAGAGTGATCAGGGGATTGTTTCGGCGGGCTTTCTCCTCCGCTTCCTCCTCCAGGATCACGCCGACGCGCTCGATGAGAAACGAGTCGGCGCCGGCCTCGGATACGATCGCGTCCGTCACCTTGGCGTCCATCCCCCGCACGAGGGCCACCACGGCGATGATCGAGGTCACGGCGACGACGTTCCCGAGGATGGTGAACGCCGAGCGGAGCTTCGCGGCCCAGATCGCCTCGAGAGCGATGCGAATGGCTTCCAGGAGGAAAATCAAGCGGGCGGTTCTTCTCCCTCGCGAACCCGGACGCGATCCTCATCCATCATGTCCCGGACCTGATCGAAGGGTCCGATGACGACCTCGTCGCCTTCCTTCAAGCCTTCGAGGACCTCGAAGTACTGCTCCCCGGCGATCCCAATCTCGAGGGTCGTGAAATGCACCTGGCCGTCACGAAGCACGAACACCCCTTCGACCTCGTCTCCATCGACCGGCGGAGAGGGCGGCCACTCCTCGTCCCGGGTGCGCGCATGGAGGTTGCCTTCGGAGTCGGGGTAGACCTCGCGCACCGTCAACGCCTGGATGGGGACGGCGATGGCATCGATCCTCGTCGCGGTGGTGATGTCCGCGGTGCAGGAGAACCCCGGCCGGGCGTCGGGGACCTCACCGTCGAGAGTGACCTCCGCCTCGAACATCGTGGCCTGTCGCTGCTGCAGCATCTGGGCTTCGAGCGAGCTCGATCCGATCTTCGTGACCCGGCCGTTGAACTCCCGGTCGGGAAAAGCGTCTATGGTGACCCGCGCCGGCTGCCCGAGCGCGACGTCGATGATGTCCGTCTCGTCCACTTCGAGCTCGGCCTGCACCACCGACATGTCGGCCACGGTGAGGAGGACCGTGCCCGGGTTGTTCATCGTCCCCACGAGAACCGTCTCGCCTTCCTCGATGTTGAGCCGGCTCACCAGGCCGTCCATGGGAGAGTCGAGGGTGACCTTGCTCAGGTTGTGCCGCGCGCTCCGGAGGGCCGCCACCTCCTGCTCGAGTCTCTGTTCCTGCGCTCGCACCTCGGTCTCGCGGGCCTCGAGCTCGCTCCGGCGCACCTTCAGTTCGGCTTCGGCCCGGTCGAGGACCTCCTGCGAGATCAGCTCGTCCCGGCGGAGGCGCTCGAGCCGCGCGATGTTCTGCTCGGCGAGGTCCAGGTTGGCGCGAGCGGTCTCGACCAGGACTCGGGTGCTCTGCACCGCTTCCCGCCCGGCCGCGAGGCCGGCCTCGCTGAGCTCGACGGCGCTTTCGAGGATCTCGGGATCGATCTGGAGCAGGAATTGCCCTTTCTTGACCGCGTCGCCCTCTTCGACGGAGAGCTTCGTCACCCGTCCGACGGTATCGGCGCTGATATTGACGAGCTTCTTGGGCTGTACCTTCCCCGAAGCGGAAACGAGGGCCTCGAGGTTTCTTCGACTGATGACCTCGACCTCCACCTCTGGCAGCTGCTGGCGCTGGTAGTACAGGTAACCGCCCACGCCGCCGGCGGCGACGAGGGCCGCCAGAATTCCGAGGACGGCGCGTTTTCTCTTGGACATCGGTCCCATTATCCACGATCGTTGCCGGCTCCGCCTCGAGCCGCTATCATCCTCGATGGCTCAAGATGAAGAAACCGAAGAAGCTGGTCTATGGCCTTCTGCTGCTCGCCCTTCTCTCGGCCCTCTTCTTCGGCGCGCGCGCCGTCGACCGTATGGCGATTTCCTACCTCACCGGTCAGAGGCGGGTCGCCGGGGAGGGTTTCTGGGGTGAGGCGGTCCCGAAAGACGGTCCGGTCCCGGGCTACGCCTTTCTCGGATTCACGCGTCCCTCAACGGACCCCCCGGGAATGCGCCTGGAGCGCCCCTGGGACATGGCGCGGGACGTGGGACTGCGCGCCGGCGACGTCGTCACTTCCGTCGACGGAGAGGCCTTTCGCTCATCGGAAGATCTCGCGCGACATCTCGTCAATCACTACACGGCCGGACAGGTGGTCGCGGTCCGCGCTCTTCGGCCCTCTGGAGAAGGCGCCGAGGGGCTTCTGCCGCTGGACCTGAGCATGACCCTCCGGGCGTTCGTGCGCCACCCGGGCGACCTCGACCTTCCCTACGAGGACGTCGCGATCGAGTCCGACAGCGGATTCCGCCTCGAGGGCTGGTTCATTCCGCCCCCGGAGCGAAGCGATGGCCGCATGGGGATCTTCGTGCACGGAGCGAACTCCTCCAGGTTCCAGGCTCTCGAGAACGGCGCGAAGTTCTGGCATCGGCGGGGCTACGGCCTGCTCACCATGGACCTGAGCGGAAGGGGAACGAGCGAAGGAGAGTACATCACCTACACCGTGAACGAGCGGCTCGACGTCAAGAGCATGCTCCGGTGGGCGAGGAACCGCCCCGGGATCGATCCGGACAAGGTCGTCGTGTTCGGGACGTCCAACGGGGGCGCTTCCGCGGTATACGCCGCCGCGGGGGACGACGCGCTTCCGGCGCTCGTCCTCGATGCGACTTACGGCGACCTCTGGGAAGCCGCCGGAGCGATGCTCCGCTCCCGTGGAGGCCACCCTGTTCTTCGCTATCCGCTGTCGGTGGCGGTGCGTCTTCGCGCCGGCGTCGATATCGCGAGCGTCCGGCCCTTCGACGCGATTACCCGGGTGAAGGCGAAGGTCTTCTTCGTTCACGGCGACGCCGATCGCCAGGTCCCGGTCACCCACTCGGAGAAGATGCACGAGGATCGGCGGAAAGCGGGGCTTCCGAGCGAGCTCTGGATCCTGCCCGGCGGCGAGCACGGATTCGACAACTACCCGCCGGAGGGGATCTTCTGGAATCGGATCCTGGATTTTTTCGATCGCGCCCTCGGAGGGCCGCCGGCGGCGTGGGAACTCGGACTATGAACCTCAAGGATTTTCTGACGTCGGAGGGCCGGCTCAGGCTCCGCATCGAGCGCAAGACCAAGACGCTCAGCCAGCGCTACGCGCAGCACGAGGCACGCATGGAGGCCGCGGACAAGCTCCAGGAGATCGGGACCCCGGAGGCGATCTACGGTCTCGCGAGGCGATTCTCGGCGACGTCGGAGAACCTCGGGATCGATCAGGAAGAAAAGAAGCACGTCCAGGACGTTCTCGTCGGCTTCGGCGAGAAAGCGATCGAGCCGGTGAAGCGCTACATCCGGAACCACGATCAGGTGACCTGGGCCATCGACGCCCTGAAGGAGCTCGTTCCGAAAGACAAGCTGATCCCGTTCCTGCTCGAGATCCTGAGGGGAGGCGACCCGATCTATATCCGCGGCGAGAAGGCGAACCAGATTCTGAAAGCGCTCGAGAACGTCGGCGACCCGGAGGTGGTGCCCGGGGTGATTCCCTGTCTCCAGAGTCCCGATGACACGGTCCGTTTCGTTGCCGTCGAGTGTCTCGCGGCCTTCGGCGACGAGCGGGCGCGGGAGCCTCTCCTCAAAGCCCTGGTGAGCCCGGAAGAGGACTCCGCCCGGGTGAAGACCCGCATCGGCGAGGCTCTGGAGAAGGCCGACTGGGAGGTGAAGGGCTACCGCAAGAGAGTCGAGGCGGTCCTGCCTCCGCCGTTCCGCGTCAGCTCCAAGGGGCGCGTCGTGCGCTGACTTCGCCCTTGAACCTTTCGCTCTCGGCCCTCGCCGTCCTCGCCCTTTATCTCGCCGCCGTCACGTTCTTCGGCGCCTATCTGGGGAGGCGGCGGAAGTCGGTCGACGATTACTTCCTCGCCGAAAGGAGCGTCCCCTGGTGGGCGATCGCCGCTTGCGTGGTCGCCACCGAGACCAGCGTTCTCACTTTCACCAGCGTTCCCGGTTTCTCCTTCGGATCGAACTGGAGCTTCCTCCAGCTCGCTTTCGGCTACGTCTTAGGTCGGATCCTGATTTCCGCCGTCCTCGTGCCGGCCTACTTCCGGGGGAAAGTGTTCACGTCGTACGAGCTTCTGAGGCAGCGCTTCGGCCGATCCGTCTTTCAGCCGCTTCAGCCCCTCGTCGATCAGCGC
>DAISKN010000330.1:0-7531 GCA_036820975.1 Acidobacteriota bacterium
TGTCGACACCACTCCCTTGAAACGTCTCTACTGGTGCAATCTCGATGCCGGCGCTGTCCTGGGGCGGGAGGTCGTGTCCTGTCAACAGTTCCACGGTAGGCTGCCGCCGGGACGTCCCCCGGGCTCGCTGGGAAAACCCCACGGCCGGAGCTCGCCGGGAGCCGCCGCACGTGGAGGTGGCCGGGAAAGGCCCCGTCGTGGTAAGAGTGGCCCTGATTCCAGGAGACGGACGAAAATGACGAACGAATGCACTCGACGAGATGTTCTTCGAACCGGTGTCGCGGGACTCGGCGTTCTGGCGCTGCCCGAGTGGGCATTGCCCGCCCTCGCTCCGGGCGAGGAGATCGTTCCGTTCACCGACATCCCCGAGGGCTTCGCCACGATCCGCGGACCCGACAGGAGAGTTCTGGACCTGCGGGAGATCGACGGGCCGTTCACGCCCAAAAACCAGTTCTTCACGACGCAGCACTTCGGCCACCCGACGGTCGATCCGCAAACCTACCGGCTCAAAGTGACCGGGCTCGTGGAGCGTCCGAAAGAGCTCACTCTCGACGACATCCGCGGCATGGGCAAGTCGGATCTCGATGCCGGCTTCGAGTGCTCGGGCAACAGCGCCCGATCGGTGCAGGGTCTCGTTTCGAACGGACGCTGGACCGGCCTTCCTCAGCGCGACGTTCTGAAGGAAGCGGGCGTGAAGGAGAACGCGAGGGAGGTCGTCTTCTTCGGGGCGGATCGCGGAACCGAGGAGGTCGAGTTCCGCGGGCGCAAGTACCCGGTGGAGCAGCAGTACGGGCGCAGCATCTCCGTCGACAAGGCCTTGAGCCCCGAGCCGTTTCTCGCTCACGCCCTGAACGGCGAGCCCCTGACGGTCCACCAGGGCTTCCCCCTGCGACTCCTCATGCCCGGGTGGTACGGCGCGCCGAACGTCAAGTGGCTGGTGAATGTCCACGTCCAGGAGGACCCGTACATCGGAAAGTACCAGGCTCTCTGGTATCGCACTCTGCGCGGCGAGATGATCGGCGGCGAGCTGAAATGGACCGAAAACGCGATCACCCGGATGCGGGTGAAATCGGCGATCGCCCGGGTCACGCGCGCGGGAGATACCTGCAAGGTCCTGGGCTTCGCTTTGACCGACGGCACGCCGCTCAAATCCGTCGAGATCAGGATCGACGACGGGCCCTGGCAGCCGGCGGCGATGGACTCGTCTTTGTCGAAGTACTCCTGGAAGCTCTTCACCTACGAGTGGAAGGGCGCGAGCGCGGGGTCGCACACCCTCGTTTCTCGAGCGACGGACGCGAACGGAGAGGTGCAGCCTACCGCCGAGGAGCTGGAGAACAAGAAGACGTTCCTGGAGGACAACGGCCAGTACCCTCGCACGGTCTCGATTGCCTAGTGGTCAGACCTTCGAGAGCGCCCGGCGGATGGCCCGGATCGCCTTCTCGTCGCGCTTGTAGAACGTCCACTGCTTGATGCGCTTCGCGCGAAGAAAGCCCGCGCGGCAGAGGACCTTCAGGTGCTCGCTCGCCGTCGGCTGGCTCACCTCGAGCTTCGCGGCGATGAACAGCCCGCACACCCCGTCCTTCACGAGGTCGCCTTCCGCCTGCCGGGGAAAATGCTTCACCGGGTCCTTGAGCCACGAAAGGATGAGGAGCCGCCGATCGCTCGCGAGCGCCCGCAGCTGGTTCTCCATATTTGACACTTAGCTAAGTGCCTAACTACAATAGCACGGAATGATCGACCGCGGGGAGATCGAGGCCGCCCACGAGCTCATCCGCGGGCAGGTGCGGCGGACCCCGCTTTTCGCGCTCGATGGAGCGGACTTCGGCCTCGACCTCTCCGCCCTGGTCCTGAAGCTCGAGCTCCTGCAGCACGCGGGGTCGTTCAAGGTCCGGGGCGCGTTCACCAACCTCCTGATGCGCGACGTTCCCGAAGCGGGCGTGGTCGCGGCCTCGGGCGGCAACCACGGAGCCGCGGTCGCCTTCGCCGCGCGCAAGCTGGGAAAGCCCGCGAAGATATTCGTCCCCGTGGTCTCCTCTCCGTCGAAGATCGAGCGCATTCGCTCCTACGGCGCGGAGCTCGTCGTCGGGGGCGAGCGATACGCCGATGCCCTGGCGGCGAGCGAGGCCTGGGCGGCGGAGTCGGGAGCTCTCACCATCCACGCCTACGACCGCCGGGAGACGCTTCTCGGGCAGGGAACCGTCGCTCTCGAGCTCGAGGAGCAGGCGAAGGAGATCGATTGTCTCCTGGTGGCGGTGGGAGGCGGAGGACTCATCGGCGGAATCGCCGCGTGGTACGCGGGCGAGGTCAAAGTCGTCGGCGTAGAGCCCGAGGAAGCGCCGACCCTCACCCGGGCTCTCGCCGCGGGAAAGCCCGTCGACGCCCCCGCCGGAGGGATTGCCGCCGATTCTCTCGCGCCGAAACGGGTCGGCGAGCTGATGTTCCCGATCGCGCTCGAGTTCGTTTCCGACGTGGTGCTGGTCTCGGACCAGGATATCGTCGAGGCGCAAAGGGCGCTCTGGGACAAGGTCCGCATCGCCGCCGAGCCGGGCGGAGCCGCGGCGTTCGCGGCGCTCCTTTCGGGGAGGTACGTCCCCGCGCCCGACGAGAGAGTGGGAGTCGTCGTCTGCGGAGGCAACACCGACGCGGTCGACATCGGAAGAAAACGTTGAAAAGCAGGAGAACGCATGTCCGTCTACGACAAGCTGAAATCGCTCGGAATCTCGCTTCCTCCTTTGACCCCTCCGGTAGCCGCCTTCGTTCCTTACACCATCACCGGGAGGCTCGTCTACCTCTCCGGCACGATCGCGCGAAAGGACGGAAAGCCCTGGGTGGGAAAGCTGGGCCGTGAGATCGGTACTGGGGAAGGCAGAGAGGCCGCCCGCGCCGTCGCCGTCGACCTCATGGCGGCGCTCCACCACGCGACGGGAGGAAACCTCGATCGGGTGAAGCAGCTGGTCAAGCTCCTGGTGCTGGTGAACAGCGACGAGGCGTTTACCGAGCAGCACCTGGTCGCGAACGGCGCCTCCGAGCTCCTGAAAGAGGTCTTCGGCGAGAAGGGGCCCCACGCGCGGAGCGCCGTCGGCATGGCGCAGCTCCCGTTCGGCTCCTGCGTCGAGATCGAGATGATTGCCGAGCTCGATTGAGCCCCGCGACTCGGTCAGCGCATCGACGAAGCTACTGAACGCCCTCGAGATCCACTTCGCTCCAGGCGCCGGCGACGATGGCCTCGCGAATCTGGGACGGGGTCCTTCCCTCTTCCGTCATCCGCTGGGCAAGGAAAACTTCCTTGAGGCAGATGCCTCACGTGGCGCCGTGATCGGAAGCGAAGCAATCGAGAAGGCTTCCGTGGCCGAACGAATCTCCGCAATTGCAGTAGCAGGGCTGCTGCGCGAGCACCCCGGGGATCTCGCGGGCGATTCGATACGCCTGTGAGACCACGGGAATCTGGTAGCGCCCGGGATCCTGGAGGATCGGGAAAGGCTTCGCCGCTTCGGCGCTTCGGTGAAACGGAGGAACCCCGGAGGCGGCGGACTCCGTGACCGGCGTTTCCGGCGGCTTCGCCTCGTCCTCGAGAAACAGGAAGGCCACCGCGACCGCCGCGAGAATCGCGAGCGCCAAACCCGCGCCGCGGAATCCCGATGCCGGCCTGGGACTCTCCTTCGCCACGTTCGGCATTATAGGCGAAGGCCCATGGTCGAATTCAACGCCTTCGGTCCCGCTTCCGCCGAGGCTAGGCCTTCGGCAACCGATCGCGCATTCCCCTCAGCAGATCGAGGGTGGTCACGATGCCGAGCACGCGGTCGCCATCGGTCACGATGAGCCGATGGACGCGTCCTCCGACCATGGTGTCCGCCATCTCCTGAAACTGGGCGTTCTCCGACACCGAAAAAATCACGGGAGTCATGATGTCGCGTACGACCTGGTCGGTATCTTCCTCGATCGAAAAAGTGCGGAACTCGTCCTCGGCCGGCTCCCACCCGCGCAGATAGAAGTCCGGCGGCCGGTCTCTCCGGACGTTGCTCGTTCGCGTCGCGCTGTGTAGCGCGACGTCGGTCGTCGACACGACTCCCACGAGCTTTCCGTTCTCGTCGACCACCGGAGCACCGGTGATCATGTGCTCGGTCAATGTCGCCACCAGCTCCGACAACGTGGCGTCGTCGCGAACGGTGATGATGTTCCGGGTCATGACGTCTTTTGCGGTCAATTCAGCCACGTTTCCTCGCATTCAATCCCATTGGATGAGCACCAGCTTTCCATTCTACCCATTCTCACTCCCGGGGGACCAAATTCAGGCCTTGGGGTGCGATTTCTCGTACACCTCGAGGAGCCTCCTGGTCGAGAGCTGGGTGTACTTCTGCGTCGTCGAGAGGCTCTCGTGCCCCAGGAGCTCCTGGATGGCGCGCAGGTCACAGCCGCGCTCGAGGAGGTGGGTGGCGAAGGCGTGCCTCAGGCTGTGAGGTGAGAGCCCCGCGCGAAGAGCGGTGAGCTTCAGGTAGCGATCCATCAGCCGCCGCACGCTCCGGGCCGTGAGCCGGCCGCCGCGGTGGTTCAGAAAGAGCGCATCCGTACCCTCGCCGAGGGCCACGAGCGCGCGCCGGTCGCGGAGATAGCCCGAAAGCGCCTCCTCCGCGGGCTCGCCGAAGGGAACGATGCGCTCCTTGTTCCCTTTCCCCAGCACCCGAACGAGACGGGAGTCGAGGTCGCAGGTCGAGAGGTCGAGGGCGGTGAGCTCACCGACGCGGAGGCCGGCGCCATAGAGGAGCTCGAGCATCGCCCGGTCCCGCCGACCCAACGGGGTCGTGGCGTCGGGCGCTTCTAGGAGCCGCTCCACTTCGCCCTCCTCGATGCGCGGCGGGAGCTTCCGATCGAGCCTCGGCGTCGAGACCAGCCGCGCGGGGTTCTTGACGATGGTTCCCTCGCGCAGGAGGAACCGAAAGAAAGTCCGGAGAGCGGCGAGCTTGCGGGCGACGGACGCGCGCGCGAGCCCCTCCTGGTGGAGATGGGCCAGGAACGAGCGAATCGCGAGGACGTCCACGGAGGAAGGCTTCGTGATCCCGAGCTCCTCCTCGACAAAGATCTGGAATTGGGTGAGATCGGATTCGTAGCTCGAAACCGTGTTCGGAGAGAGCCCGCGGCGATGCCTCAGGTCATCGATGAAAGCGCGGATCGCGCGGCGCATCTACTTTCGAGGCGCGCTCTCGAGCTCGGTTCTGAGGTAGTGCGCGATTTCCCCGACGAACCGGTGGACCGAGGCCTCGGCGATCCGATGCCCCACGACGGCGTCGACCACCGTGCCGAGCCAGCCGAGCGGGGGCTCGTAGTGGCCGGAGAAATCGAGCTGGGTCTCGGTGGAAGTCAAGGGATAGACGGCGAGATCGGCTTTCATCAGGGGGAACAAGCCGGGGGCGCTCGCGGCTTTCCAGTCCACCCGCAGGCGAGTCAGGGCGGCGCCGGACGGATCGCGCTCGACCTCCCGGACCGAAACGTCGATCTCCTTCGCGAACTCGATTCCCGCGATCTGAACCCGCAGCGCGGAAGCGACGGAGTGGGTGCGCCCCGCCGCCGCCCGGGTGGCGGAGCGAAACACCGCGAGGGCATCCTTCGCGAGAGCCGCGCGGACGCGCTCATAGGGATAGTTCACGTAATCGAAGCTGCGGATCTCGCGACTCATCGCCGTGTTTCCTTCCTGGGCCTGCCCGGCGAATCGTAACACAGTGGATTCGAGATCTTCGTGAGGTCTCTCAATCACGGGGCGGTGACGCGGGCGAACTCTTCGAGATCCGCGAGCGCCCGCTCGACGAGCGCCTGGTTCCGGGCCTTCTTGTTCCTCACCGGCGGGTCGAGTGGAGGAAGCAGCCCGAAGGAGATGTTCGTCGGCTGGTAGCTCTTCGCTTCCGCGTTCGAGATGTAGTGGCAGAGCGCCCCGAGCGCCGTCGCGGGCGGCGGAGCGAGCGTCTCTTCCCCGCGGGCGAGGCGGGCGGCGTTGATGCCGGCGATGATTCCCGAGGCGGCGGACTCCGTGTATCCCTCGACTCCGGAGATCTGTCCCGCGAAGAACAGGCTCTCGCGCCTTCGGGTCTGCAGCGTGGGCATCAGGATCGTGGGCGAGTTGATGTAGGTGTTCCGGTGGATCATCCCGTATCGCGAGAACTCCGCGTTCTCGATCCCGGGGATGAGCCGCAGGATCCGCTTCTGCTCTCCCCACTTCAGCTGGTTCTGGAAGCCGACGAGGTTGTAGAGCGTCGCCGCCAGGTTGTCCTGCCGGAGCTGGACGCAGGCGTAGGGCTCCCGCCCGGTCCGCGGATCGCGCAGACCCACGGGCTTCATGGGCCCGAAACGAAGGGTGTCGACGCCCCGGGCGGCCATCACCTCGATCGGAAGACACCCCTCGAAGTAGAGGGCGTTGTCGATGGCGTTCAGGTCCACGGTAGCCGCCGAGAGCAGGGCTTCGTGGAAGCGGAGGTACTCCTCGCGGCTCAGAGGACAGTTGATGTAGTCGTCGCCTCCCTTGCCGTAGCGGGACGCGCGAAACGCCTTCTCGAAGTCGACGCTCTCCACCTCGACCACCGGGCTCACGGCGTCGTAGAAGTACAGGTAGTCGCTTCCGGTGAACTCCCGGATGGAATCGGAGAGCCGCTCCGAGGTCAACGGGCCGGAAGCGAGGATGACGATGCCCTCTTCGGGAATCTCCGCGGCCTCCTCCGTGACCACGCTGACCCCCGGAGATTCACGGACCCTTTCCGTCACGCGCCGGGAGAACGCCTCTCGATCGACGGCGAGCGCCTGGCCCGCGGGAACGCGGCTTTCGAGGGCGGCCTCCATCGTGAGCGATCCGAGACGGCGCATCTCCTCTTTCAGGAGCCCGTGAGCGTTCGTGATCGAATCCGAGCGGAGGGAGTTGCTGCAGACGAGCTCCGCGAACAAGTCGGTTTTGTGGACCGGCGTCCGCTTCGAGGGGCGCATCTCGAACAGGCGCACTTCCACTCCGCGCCGGGAGAGCTGAAAAGCCGCCTCGGCGCCCGCGAGTCCGGCGCCGACGACGACGACCGGGCTCAAGCCTGGGCGGGCGCGGGCTCGGCCACGGCCTCGGCCTCGGGACTCCTGCGGTAGCCGCAGCCCTCTTCGGTGCAGGCGATGAACGTTCCGTCCCGCTTCGTCGATTTCTCGAAGAGGACCGGGTAGCCGCACTCGGGGCAGGGCTCGGGAACGGGCCGATACCAGCTGGTGAAGTCGCAATTCGGATACTCGCTGCAGCCGAAGAACAGCTTCCCCCGGCGCGAGCGCCTCTCCACCACCTGGCCCTTGCAGTTGTCCTTGGGGCAGCCGACGCCCACTTCCTTCTGCTTGATGTGCTTGCAGTCGGGGTAATTGCTGCAGGCGGTGAACTCCCCGTAGCGGCCGTGCTTGACGACCAGCTGGTTTCCGCACTTCGGGCACTTCTCCTCGAGGAGCTGGTCGCGCTTGGTCTCGAGCGAACCGTCCTTGCCTCTCAGGATCCGCCGGGTGTTCTTGCAGTCGGGGTAGCCGGAGC
>DAISKN010000331.1:0-7493 GCA_036820975.1 Acidobacteriota bacterium
CGCAGCACGCTGCGCCCCTACGAGGGCGGCAACCGGTTCTCGCCCGGGCCGCTCGCCTGATCCGCGGTGGCCTCCGCGCCGGCGCTGATCGCCTCGCCGGTTCCGTAAAGGATCTCGCCGAACCGCAGGATGTAGACGATCCCCTCGTCCGTCGATACCTGGAGCTCTCCTTCGTTCGACATCATGTCGCCTGTCCGCGTCAGGTAATAGCCGCGGGTCTGGAGGGACATCATGTCCTCGCGGGAGACGGTGAGCGCCCCGAGCCTCTCGGTGATTCCCTGGGGCTTCGGCCGCACGCCGACGATCTTGAGCTCGTCGACCTCCCGCAGGAGGTCGTTCATCTTCACCGTGTCCACCTCCTGGTTCGCCTGCATGCGGTTCGCGGCCCAGGCGTCGCCGTCCTTCTCCAGCAGCACTGTGTCGCGCATGTCGACCATCAACGTCCGCTCGTCGATGGAGTAATCCTGGAGGACGACCTTGTCGATCTTGGAGCGCTCCACCTGGAGAAGGTCCTTCTCGATCCAGTCCTCGAACTTCGTCGAGATATCGACGTCGATCCTGGCGGCGTAGACGCGCTTCTGGTCGGGCACGCGCACGAAGTGGAATCCTTCCCGTCCCTCGATGGCCTTGCCGATGATGAGGTCCGCGAGGACCGCGTCGCCCTCGCCCTTGATTGTGACGCGCTTTCCCCGCCCCTGGAGCGTCGTCGAGGTCTCGTCCAGGGGGTCGAGAACGCCCAGGGCCTCGTGGTCGGCCACGTTGTCGGAGCGGAAGTCCTCCTTCTTGATGCTGATGACTCCCGCCGCCGTCTGCGCCAGGCGGTCCTTCCCGTCGGCGGCGTAGCCGTGGTGTGAGGGAATCGTCCAGAGTCCGTTCTGGTTCGTGACCTTGAAAGGCTTCGCCGCCGCCGTTGCCTCGTCGAACTCGATGACCTCGAGAGTGGTCGCGGTGTTCGGATCCTGGAAGTTCGGGAAGAACGCCTCTCCCACGTCGCTGAAGGCGCTCGGAGTGACGTTCCTCGGGGCGGTCGCGAAGGCCACCACTGCGAGAAGCGCCGCGGCCCCCGCGAGAGTCTTGGTCAGCTTCATCTCGCTTCGGGTTTCCATCAGACGTCTCCTTTGATCGGATCGACGGGGTTCACCGGATTCGGAGGAGCCGGCGTCTCTTCCTTCCTGAGCCGGCGCGCGGCGCGAGCGCCTTCGCGCTCCCGCTTCTCGCGCCGGATGAAGATATAGACGCCCAGGAGGAACACGGGGATCGGGGGCAGCACCACCGCGAGCGTGCGGATGCCGCTCTGGATCCGCCGGATTTGCGTCTCCATGCGCTCTTCGCTCGCGCGGACCTTCGCCTCCTTCGCCGTCTCGATATTGGCCTTCGCGACCTCGAACCGGCGGTTCTCCACCTCCTGGAGGTTTCTCGCCATGATCTGCTTCGTCTGGGCGTCGAGGTCGTCGCGGTTTTGGACCTCGGCCACCTTCTCGTCGAGACGCCTCTGGGCGGCGGCGAGAGCGTCCTGCGCCTCCTGCTCCGCCACCTGCTCGTCCGCCGTGCGCTGCTCGATGAACGACTGGGTCTGTGCCTCCACCCGCGCGAGTGTCCTATGACGGACGCGCCGGTTGCGAAGCGCGACGAACGACTCGTCGCCCACCAGGCTGTCCATGGCGTTCAGGAAGAACGTGACGTTGTCGAAGTTCAGATTCCCGGGGCCGAGCCTCCGAATCTCGAAGAACTGCTCGGAGATGAAATCGACGTCGGCGATGAAGATCGCCCGAAGTCCCGGCTTCGCCGGAGCGTCCGCTTCGCCCTCCGCCGCCTCCGCGGGCTTTTCGGCCGGTGCCTCGGTGACCTCCGCGGCGACGGTGTAGACGACCCCTTCGGGCCGGTGAGGGAGGTTCCGGTTCAAGGACGCGCCGAGGAAGCTCCTCTGCACCATCTGAAAATAGGGAAACCGCCCGGAGAACTCGCCGGTCTCGAGGAGCGGGCGATAGGTGAGTCCCGCTCTCGCTCCCGATTCCACCTGGCCGGGATAGAGGAGAACCACCTGCTCGAGGTGGGCGCTCGCGATGTGGCTCTGGTTGAAGACCTCGGGGTTTTGATTGCCGCGCCCGAGGAACACGACCTCCGGCGGCAGGTGCGCGAGGTCTGGGTGGGGGTTATAGCTGTCCCAGGTGATCATCGCCGGATCCCACTGGAACCCGAGCTCCGAGAGGAAGCCCCGGATGTCCCCCTTGGGCTCGGGCGGCGGCTGGCCCTGGCGCATGAAAGGGTTCATGCCCGCCCCCGGCTCCTCCGCCGGCGCGAGCCCGAGGTTCACGATGGGAAGCGGATCGTCGAGGAGGAGGGCCGGCGTCCCCTCCTTGATGAACGCGAGGAGGTTGTCCATCTCCTCCTGGCTGAGCGAGGAGGGGAGCACCGCGAGGACTCCGTCGACTTTCTCGGTGATCGCCGCCCGCGGATTGATCTGCACCACCTCGTACTGCTTCTTGAGCTCCTCGACCACCGACCACGCGGGGGTCGACTGCATGGTGTTGAAGTCGAGACCGCCGAAGAGGCGAAGCTGCGTCGTGACGACGCCGATCTTCTTCCTCTCGGTATTGGCGACGACGCGGATGCTCCGCGCGATCTCGTACTCCGCGGGAAGCCCGCGGTCGAAGAACGGGATGACCTGCTCCTCGGCGCCGCAGGTGAACGCGAGGCCCATGAAGACCTCGGAGAAGCCGGCGCGCGCTCCCTCGAGGTTCGGGATCTCCCTCGCCTGGATTCCGAACTTCTCCCGCGCTTCCCGCGCCTGATCGCTGAAGGGCTCGGTGTCGTGGATGACGAGCTGGACCTTGCTCCCGCTCGCGGACGCGATCTCCTTGAGGAGACCGACGACGTTCGCCCGCGTCTGCACGTAGGGCTCGGGGACCGTCGGGCTGACGTAGGCCTGCACGAAGACCGGCCGGTCGGAATCGAGCTCGCGCAGGAGGCGCCTGGTCTCGGGGCTGAGCGAGTGGAGCCTTTCCGCGGTCGTGTCCGCGCGAAGCCCGAGCCGGCCGATGAGCGCGAGCCCGGAAACGGCGATCACCAGGATCGCCGCCGCGCGGATGAGGTGATGGGTCGACATATTCAGACCCTCGGCCTCACGCGGCCAATGGCGCCGGCTCACGAGGAGCACGTTGACGTACAGGAAGAAGCCGCCGACCACCAGGAAGTAGAGGAGGCCCGTAAAGCTCAGGACGCCGCGGCCGAAGTCCTCGAAGTGAGGGAAGACTCCGAGGGGCTGAAGGAGCCTCGCGGCCCCCTCGCCGGCGACGGCGGCGAGAGGCTGCAGAAAGACACCGATGCCGCAGAAGACCACCCCGAGGATGAAGGCGATGGTCACGTTGGAGGTGAGCTGCGAAGCGACCATTCCCACGGCGATGAGCGAAGCTCCCGCGAGCCAGAACCCGAGGTAGTTCGCGAACATGAGGCCGAGGTCGGGGCTTCCGAGCCACAGCAGCACCACCACGTGGCTGAGCGACAGCACGAGAGCGACGGTATAGATGGAGAGGACTCCGAGATACTTTCCCAGGACCACTTCGAGATCGGTCGCGGGCAGCGTGAACAGGAGCTCGTCCGTCCCGAGCTTCCTCTCCTCGGCCCATACCGACATCGTGAGCGCGGGAATGAAGAACACCAGGAGGTAGGGAAAGACGGCGTTCAGCGAGTCCAGGTTCGCGAGGTTGTTGAGGAAGAACCGGTCCTGCCAGAAGGCCGCGGCGGCGCTCAGGAAAATGAAGAGGGTGATGAAAACGTAGCCCGTGGGGTTGCTGAAATACATCCGGAGGTCGCGCTTCACGATCGCCCGGACGACGTTCCAGTTGATCTTCTTCATCATGATGCCGCCACCTCCTCCGCCTCGTCCCGCGTCAGGCGGTAGAAGCGGGCTTCGAGAGAGCCGTTCTCCTTGAGCTCCGCGGGAGTCCCCTCGAAGACCATTCGTCCGTTGTGGACGAAGAGAACGTAGTCGGCGATTGCTTCCACCTCCTGGAGGATGTGGGTCGAGATGAGAATGGTCTTGCTCCGGCCGAGCTTCCGGATGTTCTCGCGGAAATGCCGGATCTGGTTCGGATCGAGGCCCGCCGTGGGCTCGTCCATCACCAGGACCTCCGGGTCGTGAAGGAGCGCCTGCGCCAGCCCGACTCTCTGCCGCATTCCTCGAGAGAGTTTTCCGACGGGCTTCTCCATCACCTGCTCGAGGGCGCAGAACTCGCGCACGGCCGCGATCCGCTCCTTGAGCTTCTGCGGGCCGAGCTCCCGGGCTTCGCCGAAGAACTCGAGGAGCTCGAGCGGAGTCATGTCGGGATAGAGCGGGCCGTTCTCCGGGAGATAGCCGAGGCGTTTCGAGGCCTCGATCCGCTCCCGGTGGACGTCGAGCCCGGCGATCCGCGCGGACCCCGCGCTCGGAGCGAGGAAGCCCGTGAGCATCTTCATCGTCGTCGTCTTCCCCGCGCCATTCGGCCCGAGAAACGCGACGATTTGCCCCTGGGGGATCGCGAAAGTGATGTTCTCGGTGGCGATGAACGGTCCGTAGTACTTCGTGAGGCCCAGGGCCTCGATCATCGTTTTCGAGGCATTCGAAGAACTCTGTTCCATGAAGGTTGTTACCTCCTCAATAAGGACGTAAACGGCCGCGCCCCGGGGGAGCGCGGAACTCACGATTCTAGGCCAAACGCTATCCCCCGATCCAGACGCCCTGGATTAACATCCGTCCACAATGGGATCCCGGCGTCTGCTGGTTCCGGAGGTCGTCCAGTCCTCGGGGATGGACTGCGGGCCCGCCGCGCTCAAGAGCTTTCTCGAAGGCCACGGGATCTCCCTGAGCTACGGCCGGTTGCGAGAGGCCTGCCAGACGGAGGTGGATGGAACGGCGATCGAATTGGCGCCCTTGTCGAACAGGCCCTCCTCCAGAAGGATTCCGACCTTCTCGAGGAAGGCCGATGAGTGCTTTCGAGCCCTTGCGGCCGTCGATGCCCGCCATCCGGTGTGCCCGCGGCGAGTGGCGTTGCTGTGGTTCCGAAGCGCTTCCGACGGAGGAGCCGGCCGCTCAAACGCGGGGCGTTTCGGTAGAGCCCGAAATTGCCTCCTCGGGGGTCCAAACGGCTAGGCCAGGATAGCGGACGAAGTCCTGCTTGTTGAACGTGAGCAACGTAGTGAGGCCATGAACCTTCATGCCCGCAACCAGGCGGGCATCGTGCCCGGACTTGCCTTTCACCGCGTGCTCGGAGACCAGCGATTCCCACGTCGGCAGAAATGCCGGCGTTTCGTCGAGGAGTTCGAACGCCCCTTTGAGATCGCTCAATCGGACGAGCGCCTCGTCGACGGTTACGCCGAGACCGTTCTCGCCGATCGGCCGAGTGCAGACCACCCAGAACTCGTAGAGATTCTGAGGCACGAGGCAGAGGGTGTGTCCCCGGTTCGCGAGAGCCGTGACCACCGCCGTGGCCTGTTGGTGCTGCGGGTGATTCGGTTGGCTCGCTCGCGTGAGAACGTTGGTGTCGACGAGAATCCTCACTCACCCCGGCCTTGGTAGATCGCCTCGCGAGTGTCGTCGATGCGCTGGCCGGAGGGCAACGTTTCGGTCAAACCGCGCATACCCGCGACGAAGCGTTCCCAGGCCGCGATCCGCGCAGCGGTGTCGGGCCGACCCGAAATCCGGAGCCCGAGCTTCTCCTCGACCGCCTCCAGAGCCAACGCGAAGGGGTCCTTTCCTTCGGCAGCCGCGCGCTCGCGGAGCTTCGCTTCGATCTCAGCCGGAAGCGAGATTCGAATCGTCATCCAAGCCCATCTTACCGGTATCGCTGCTTACCCGCCAGCGGCGCACACCATCGAGAAAAGATCTTCGCGCCCGACAATCGGCGCGGAAAGCCGTCAGGCTTGGGCACGCTCTTCGTTCGATACGACGGCTGGATTAACATTCCTCCACGATGGGATCCCGGCGTCTGCTGGTTCCGGAGGTCGTCCAGTCCTCGGGGATGGACTGCGGGCCCGCCGCGCTCAAGAGCTTTCTCGAAGGCCACGGGATCTCCCTGAGCTACGGCCGGTTGCGAGAGGCCTGCCAGACGGAGGTGGATGGAACCGCGATAGAGACCCTGGAGGAGTTCGCCTCCGGGCTCGGCGTTCCCGTCGAACAGGTGCTCCTTCCGAAGGACTCGGTCCTCCTCGAGGAAGCGCGCGCTTTCCCCGCCATCGCCGTTCTCCGTCTTCCGAACGGAAGCGCGCATTTCGCCGTCGTCTGGAGCGTCGTCTTTGGAGTGGCGCAGGTCATGGACCCCGCGCACGGACGCCGCTGGCTCTCCCGGGCGAAGCTCCTCGACGAGCTCTACGAGCACGTGATGACCGTTCCCGCGGCCGACTGGCGGGAGTGGGCGGGCTCCGAAGAAGGGGTTGCGCTTTTTCGCCGACGTCTCGGCGACCAGGCTGTTCCCGTGGAAACGTCGGCGCGTCTACTCGATGCCGCGCTTTCCGATGAAAGCTTCCAGAGCCTCGCCGCTCTCGATGCCGCGATCCGCGCCGCTCGCAGGCCCGCGGATGTCGCCTCGTACTTCGAGCGCCCGAGCGCCATCCCGGAGGAGTTCTGGTCCGTACGCCCCGAGGGAGAAACCGTCGTCATTCGCGGCGCCGTTCTCCTTCGCCTCGCCAAACCGGGTACCGCCGCGGCGGAAGTCTCGCTTCCGCCCTCGGTCACGGCGGCGCGGGACGAAGAGACGATACGTCCCCTGCGCGAGCTCTGGGAGCGGCTCCGAAAGGACGGCGTTCTCGCTCCCGGTCTTCTTGCGGCAACGACCGTAGCCTCGGCGACCGCGGTGGTCCTCGAGGGGCTGTTCTTCCGCGCTTTCCTCGAAGCGCCGTCGCTCCTCCTTCCTCTCGTGCTCTTCCTCGCCACCGTGCTCCTTCTCGACCTCGCTTCGTTCACCGGCGAGCTCCGGCTGGGGAGGAGACTCGAGCGGGGGCTGAGGCAGGCATTCCAGCGGAAGATCCCGAGGCTCTCGGACCGATACTTCGGAAGCCGACTTACTTCCGACATGGCCGAGCGGCAGCACAGCCTGCATCAGATCCGGAAAGTCCCGCGGCTCGGAAGGCAAGTCTTGCGCGAAGGGGTCGAGCTCCTCCTCACCACGGCCGCCATACTCTGGCTCGCTCCCTCGACCGCGCCCGTAGTCCTCGCCGCCTTGCTCGCCTCGATCGGGATTCCGCTCCTCGGCCAACCCTTTCTCTTCGAGCGCGACTCCCGCGTGCGGAGCCACCTCGGCGGACTCTCCCGCTTCTATCTCGACTCTCTCCTCGGACTCGTGCCGCTCCGCGTTCACCGCGCGGAGAACGCTCTCGGGTCAGAGCACGAGTCGCTCCTCGCCTCCTGGGCTCGCGCCCGGCGGGGGCTACAGCGCGCGGTGGTCTCTCTCGAGGCGGCGCAGTTCGCTCTCGGCTACGGGCTCGTCGTCCTCCTGGTGTTCTCTTACCTGCGAGAGGGC
>DAISKN010000332.1:0-7476 GCA_036820975.1 Acidobacteriota bacterium
CGGCGAGGACAACGAAGGCCCGTCGAGCGGGAGTCGACTCGATGGCCGAGATCGCTAGAGCGCCGAGGACCGCGAGTGCGGGCAGGAGAGCGAGCACGTACCGTTCGCCTCCTTTGTTCGGAAGGATCGCGAGAAGGAGGTACCCGCTCGCGATCCAGACGGCCAGAAACGCGCTCGGTCGGAACCGACGGAACGTGAACAGCACCGACGCCATCAAGACCGCGGAGGGAAGCCATCCCATGCCCTGGCTCAGGAGGATTTGGAGGTAGTACCCCGGGTGGCCGCTCGACCGAAACGGAAGCGAGCCTTCGCCGAAACCGTAGTACCGGACGTAGTCGGCGACCTCCGCGAAGTGAGCCGCGTACCAGACGCCGGCGGTCGCGAGAGTGGTTGCGGCGAAGATCAGGACTTTCCGATGCCCGCCCGAGAAGATACAGTAGACGATTGGACCCACGAAGAAAACGGAGGCGAGCACTTTCGTCAGAAGTGTGACGCCCGCGGCGAGACCGGCGGATCCGCCCGCGCCGCGCCGCGAGAGCAAGAACAGCCCTAGGCTCGCCGTCGCCGCCGCCGGGAGATCCATCATGTACTCGCGAGAGAAGTTCACGACTCCGGTGAAGGTGGAGACCAGGAAGACCGAGAGAGCGGCGACGGGGAGCCCCGCGTCGTACCGGGAGCTCGAGAGAGCCGTCGCGAGGAGAAGCAGGAACAGGTACGGCGCGAGCGTGAACTGGGCGACTTCGCGGGACTCGCCGAAAACGGAATAGAAGGGAACGGTCGTCAGCGGGAAGAGCGGCGCCACCGGAGAGGGTCGTTTCAGGACGTGCCGCGCCAGCATGTAAGGCCCCCCCTCCTCGAGAGATCGGTGAAAGCGGAGGCTCATCGAGAGGTAGAGAGCGTGATCCCACGCAGGCGGGACCTCGAACTGCCGGCGGGTCCAAATCGAGCTCAGTAACGTCAGGAGCGCGGTCCAGGCCGTCAGGAGGGCTACCGCCCCGATGAGGCGACGGGAGGAGAGCCGCTCCATGGCGGAGTGATTCTAACCGCGGGCTCCTCCATACGGGTTGGAACCGGGCTCGGCGGCGGCTTAAGATGTCGCCTCCGACCCGGATCGACAATGACCGCCCCCGCCCGCTCGCGCATTCGTTCGATCGCCGCCGTCGCCGTCCTGTTTCTCGCCGCCGGCCCGCTTCACTTCGCCGCGCAGCAGGCAGAGAAGGGCCGCCGGTTCGAGATCGGGTCGATGGATCGCGCGTTCCTCGGCGAGCCGGACGACTTCTACGGGCCCTCGGCCATGAACGGACCCGTCCGCCACGAGGACGGTTCGGTCGAGGTGGTCGATTTCTACGGACGGCTGACCCGCCGCCGCGCGGTGCTCGAGCTTCCCTACCATGCGCTCCGCTCGCCCCTGCGCCTGCGCATCCGCTGCCACCGCTTCGGCCTCGAGGGAAAGGTCGTTCTGAGCGTGAACGGAGAGCGTCTCGAGGAGGTCCTCTTCGGCGAGACCTCCTATCCTTGGGGCGGGATCCGTGTCGTGGTGCCCCAGGAGGTCGCGGAGAGGGGACCCCTCCGCATCGAGCTCGCCACCGAGGAAGGAAAGCCGCCGCCGAGCCACCTTCCCGGGGACGTCGGGCTCGGCATCGATTGGATCGAGGTCGAGCCCATGTCGGATGGGGCGACGCTTCTCCCCGGGCCGCGCGCTTACGCCGCTCTCTATCGCCTTCTCGCCGCCGCTTTCGTGTTCGCTCTGCTCGTGGAGCGGAGGCTCTCGCGCGCGGCGATCGTCCTCGGAGTCGTCATCGCTCTCAGCTCCATCCTGACGGCGCGCGCGCCGGTCGCGGTGCCGCTCGCGATCTCTCGACTCCACGTGGTATTCCTCCTGGGGGCGGCGATTCACATCGCCCTGCGGCTCCTCGGACCCCGCTTCGGGGTGGCCGGGACCGGCCCCGCCGAGGCTCGATTCCTCGCCTGGCTCGTGGCGCTTTCCGCCTTGTATCACTCCGCTCTCATCTTCCATCCCGACCATCTTCCGCCCGACGTGCCCCTGCACGCGGTCCAGGTCTCGTGGCTGTCGGAGACGGACTTCTCCTATGACGGCCTCGTCGAGTACTCGAGGACTCTCAGCCGCAGCATCACCGAGGGCGCGGTTCTGATGGAAACGGAGAGCGGGAGCGCGGACCGCGGCCAGGCCCCGGAGCGCGCGTTCGGAGCCCCCTACCCGCCGTTTTTCTATTTGCTCGCCTTCGGCGTCTCCCGCGCCGACGGAGACCTGAGGTTCGCGCTCGAGATGCTGGCGGTGCTGATGGCCTCGCTCATGCTCGCGCTGGTGTTTCTCACGGCGAGCGCCGTCTGGAAGGACGGACCGAAGGCGCGGATCGCCGCCCTCCTCTTCGCTTTCGAGATATCCGTGTGGCACCACGTGAACCGCGGACACGCCCCCGGAATCTTCGGCGCGCTCTTCGTTCTCTTCTTTCTGTGGTATCTGGCGGCCTTCCCCGATGCCGTCCAAAAGGCCCGAGGGTTCGTCGTCTTCGCCCTCGTCACCCTGGTAACGGCGCTCTGTTACACCGTGGCCTTCATCCAGATTTCGATCTTCATGGCGGCGTTCACGGGGCTCTCGTTCGCTTTCGGGGCCGGCGGTAGCTGGCGCTCCCTGCTGCGACCGGCCGCGGCCTTCACCCTTGGAATCGCGGGAGCGGTCGCGCTCTTCTACGCGCCTTACCTGGCTCAAGCGGTGAGGCCGTCGTCGTCGAGCGAGGTCCTCCTCGATCGCGCCGCAGCGTTCGATCCGCCGGCGTCGTTTCTCTTCCTGCGCAATCAACTGCGGGACACGGTGCGGATCTACCGGAACGGCCACGCCTTCTACCTCCTCCTCTCGTTTCTCGGTCTCGCTCTCCTCGCTCGAAGCGGCGCCGCGTCCTACCATCGTCGCTTCCTTTGGGCGGCCTTCGCCGCCTACGTGATCATGCTCGTGCTCAAGGACTCCGCTTTTGTCCCGCGCATCTTCCTGCACGCGAAAGAGGACCTGTTCTACGCTCCCATCGCCTGCCTGCTCGCCGCTCTCCCCCTGGCGTGGCTCTGGGAGCGGCAGCGCGTCCGTCCCCTCGTCGTCGCCGTTTTTCTCGCGCTCTTTGGGCTGTCGCTGCGCGACAAAGCCTGGAACGCGAGCACTCTGAAACCGCAGCCGCTCGCGAATCTCTCCGTGGCCTCGGAACCAGCGCGTGCCTCCTGATTCCGGGTACGGTCTCTACGATCGACCGGTGCGGTCCGTCGCCGGGTCCACTGGAGTCGCGGTGCCTCCCTGCGTCGTATGCGACGGGACGCGAGCGCGGGAGGCGTTCCGCGTGGACGGCGTCTCCTCGCCCATCTTCGTCTGCGAGACCTGCGGTCTCGGCCACTACCACCCCATGCCTCCGTTCGAGGAGGTCGCCGCGTTCTACCCGACCGCCTACTACGGCGACCCCGGGAAGAAATTCCGCCCGCTCATCGAGCAGCTGGTGCGATTCGTAGGGCGAAGACACCTCCGGTTTCTCTCCCGCGACCTCCCCCGTAAGGCGCGGGTGCTCGACGTCGGCTGCGGGCGCGGAGTGCTCCTGGGCCCGCTCGCGGAGATGGGGTTCGAGGCGCATGGCGTCGAGATGAGCGAGGACGCCGTCCGCGGGGCCGACCCCCGAGCCGAGATCCGCGTCGCGCCCACCCTCGAGAAAGCCGGGTACCCGAAGGAGTGGTTCGACGAGATCATCCTCTGGCACGTTCTCGAGCACCTTCGGGATCCGCGCGAGACTCTCGAGGAGTGCCGCAGGATACTCAAAGTCGGTGGAAAGATCATCGTCTCTCTCCCCAATTTCTCGAGTTACCAGGCGCGATTCGGCGGCGCCGATTGGTTTCACCTGGACCCGCCGCGTCATCTGTTCCACTTTCCCGCGCGGGCGCTGAGGCGGCTCCTGGAGCGCTCGGGTTTCCGGTGCCTTTCCGGGCATCATTTCTCGCTCCGGCAGAACCCTTTCGGGTGGATTCAGACCGCGCTCAACAAAATGCCGGGGATGCCGCGAAACGCGCTGTACACGATGCTCTATCAGGGAAGCGGGGTCGAGCGCGCGAAGCTCGGGCGCGTGGGTCGAGCAGGATGCTGGGCGTTCTTCGTGCTTTCGAGCCCGATTGCGCTCGCCCTCAGCGTCGCCGCGGCCATCGCCCGCCGAGGGGCGACGATTCACATCGTGGCCCGACGGGAAGTCTAAGCCCCGATCTCACCCGAGCGCGGACCTCAGGCGTTGAATCGCTTTTCGCTCGGCGAGGAGAGTGTCGTCGAGAAGGCGAGCCGCTTCCCAGATCTCCGAGCCTTGAAAGCTCCCCCGCTCGGACGCGCCGCGGCAAAGCTCCTCGAGCTTTCGAAGGGCCGCGACCTCGGTATCGTAGTTTTTCGCAGCCTCGCCGAGGTTCAGCTCGCGCAGGAAGGTCGCCGCCTGGGTTCTCGCCCACACGAGGTACGACGCGTGTGCGAGAGGATTCCGCGGGTGCGCGCCTCCGCGAAGGAGCGATTCCCTCCAGAGCTCGTAGGCGGATAATCCGATCGCGTCCACGGGATTGCAGCCCGACCCCGGATCGAAGCGCTTGCCTTCGGCGTACTCGATCGCCTGGGTCAGAGCGCGCCTTTTGACCGCGGCGCCTTCGACCGTCCGCTCTTCGGCGGGGGTCATGACGTGATACCAGTGGACGGGGTCGCAGTATCCGAAGCCGTCGAAGGGAACGACCCAGGACGGCTCATGAGGGAGATGGCGAACCTCGTACGTTCGGTTCCTTTCGTCGTACCCGACGAGAAGGTTCCACTCGAATCCGGGAATGCCCGACTCGCGCTGTTCGACGGTCATCGCTCCCCAGGCGATGGAGGGTACCCCGCGATCGATCCCCTCGACCACCTGGATCCAGGTTCTCTCCTTGAGGTCCCGCAGCTCTTGCGGACTCGGCGCCGGGCGACCTCCTTTGAGAACCGCGTCGAAGCTCACGAAGCGAAGCGGAAGAAGGTCGAGCTCGCGAAAGAAGAAGCACCATTCGATGTTGGCGAGCTGCCAGACGTCGCCGCCGCCGCGGGCCATCGAGAAAGTGAAAGCGTGGCCAAAGATTCCCGCGAGCCGGGCCTCCGGGCAGGCGATGCCGGCGGCACCCAGGGTTGGAAGGAGAGCCGTCAATAGAGTGCCCCGGGTCGTTGCCGGCCGTACGTCGAGGACGCGGGAGTCGGCCATGATTCAGGGTCGCCCCCGGGAAGCGAAATGGTCAAGCGCCAACCTGGTCTAGAATCGTGCTCCGATGAGCCGTTTCGCCGTCCTCGCCCTCGTCCTGATATCGTGGAAAGACGCCTTTTCCGAGCCGCGGCTTCGCTACGTGACCACCGCGAGACAGAAAGGCCCGGTCGGCCACCGCGACCCGATCGGCGTCCTTTCGCCCGACGGGAAGTGGGTGGCATACTCCGAGGGCCGGTTCCTGAAGCTCCAGCACGCGGAAGGCGGGCCGGTGCGCGAGCTCGAGCCCATGAGCCTCGACGTTCGCGAGATCGCGTGGTTCCCAGACAGCAAGCGCCTCGCGGTTCCCGACCGCGCGTCGGGAGGCGCCGCGGCTCGTTGGTTCGTCTACGATCTCGAGGCGGGAGGACGGAAGCCTCTGTGGCCGGACGCCTCCGAGATCTCTCAGGTGTCCTTCGGCGACGACGGCGCCGCGGTCGGCGTCCAGCGAACGCCCGGAGGATTCGCTCTCGTACGCCGCGACAGCCAGGGGCGCGATATGAGACTCGCCGCTTCCCAGGAGCGTATCAGCCATCCAGTGCTCCGTTCGGGTCGAGTGCCCTGCATCGTCGGACAGAGGCTCGATCGCGACTGCGCGAACCCGGCGCCGGAGGCGATCGTGGACCGAGAGGCCTACGGCTCGTTCGCTCATTCGCCCGACGGAGAGACCCTCTACTTCTCCTCCCCCAACGAGGGAGGCACGCTGGATCTCTGGTCGTTTCGTGAATCGGACGGACGGCTCGAGCGGCTCACGAGCTTTTCAAGGGACACCTACGCCGCGTCGGCCGATGACGCGGGGCGTGTCCTCTTCAAGGTGCAGGATTACCGGACGTTTCTCGCGATGGCGGCCGCCGCCGGTGGAGAGACGAAGGCCCTCACCACGTTCCAGTCCGAGACCCCCTCGTGGGATGCGACCTCCGGGCGAGTGGCCTTCACGTTCGGCAACTGGCGGCGCGTCCTCGACGATCTTCATTATCCCGACATCTCGCAGCACGTGGGCTTCATCCGGCTCGACGCCCCGCTGCCCGCGGAAGCGCCGCACGGGATCGTGAGCGCCTCGACCTCGGAGGATCAGGGGCAGGCGTTCTCGCCCGACGGGACGTGGATCGCGTTCCACTCTCACTACGGGCCTTCGGATGACATCTGGATCGTGCCGTCCGACCTCTCGAAGGCGCCGCGCCAGTTGACGGAGGGTGGTTACGAGACCGGCTGGCCGCGGTGGTCGAGAGACGGCCGCTTCGTCCTGTACTCGACGGCGAAGGGCAGGGAAGCGCCCGGCCGCGCGTACGTGCTCCGGTTGGACGGGGAGACGGGCGAGCTCCTCGAGCCCGAGAGGGAAGTGCCTCTCCGCGACTTCGAGGGAGAAGTGAGCCACGCCGAGTGGTTGGGGGGAAGCGACGAGATCGCGTTCGAGGCGCTGCTCGGCCCGGGTCGAAAGGGGATCTACCGCGTGAGCCGCGAAGGCGGCCGCCCCCGCCGCGTGCACGAGTTCGAATGCGAGGAGCGCACTTCCGCTATCTCGGTTTCGCCGGACGCGACGTGGATTGCTTATGTGGCGCCGGGTCCTTCGGGCTACCAGCAGGTGTTTCGCCTGCCGGTGAAAGGGGGCGCCCCGAAGCAGGTCACGTTCGATCCGTCGAACAAGACCCATCCCGCGTACTCTCCCGACGGGACGCGCATCGCCTTCACCGTGTTTCAGTACGAGGCGCAGTTCTGGATGTTGCAATAGTTAACTCAATGTTCAACTATTGCACCGAAGAATAAACGGACACGAGACCGACGCCTCCTGGTTTGGCGCTGAGATTGGAGCCGGGCGCTTCGGTCATCCAGTTCTGACCAGATTCCGAATCGCCAGGAGACCAATCCCGCTCGACATCACAGATCCGACGCCTCGGGCGTGCCACAATCCCGCCACGGAGGTGGGTTATGGCGCGATCCTGGGTTCGTTCTTGCCTCGCCGCTTCGGCGGCGGTAATCCTCGCGGGTCCCGCAATGGCCCAGCGGCTGGACGAAAGCCCGCGGGCAGACTGGCCCACGTACGGGGGAAGCTTCAGCAATCAGCGCTTCTCGAGGCTGCGCCAGGTGTCGACGAGAAACGTGGCGAGTCTCAAGGTAGTGTGGACGTTCGCCGTACCGGACGCCGGTGTCGTGGACAAATCCTTGCAGACCACGCCCCTTGTCGTCCGGGGAAAGGATGCCG
>DAISKN010000333.1:0-7465 GCA_036820975.1 Acidobacteriota bacterium
TGACCTCGATGCCGTCGTTGGCGAAGCTGTTCCCGCCCGTGATCTCCAACCACTCCACGGTGACGAAGTCGTCCTGCACGCGGATGGCGGGGTTCATGGAAGCGTTGTTGATGGTGACTCCCTGTCCGGAGATTCCGTAGTGGCGGTTGCCCCCGTCCGCCGTGAGCGTGATGGTATGCATCGCATCGGTGACGGACCCGTTGATGAGAAGCCCGCCAGCGAGCACTGCGTCCGCGTAGGCGATCCCCACTTCGGAGCGCCCGTTCGCGACCAGACTGGCGCTGGGCTGAGCGGGAAACGCCCCGCAGGCGGTGAAGCCGTCTACGCAGTTTTCCCAGGTCGCGAGCGTACCGAACTGGCGGAAGATCGTGTAGGGGCGGCTTCCGTTGGTCGCACCGGCGTAGGGCTCCGTCAGGCGCAGCTGTGTGTCGGTATCCACCGCGTAGACGGTGTAGTTGACACCGTTGATGTTGATCCGATCCCCGCGGCCGCGGTTGGCGGTTTTCCAGGCAGTGCCCGAGCCGTTGACGACGTTCGAGCCCTGGATAACCGAGACCGTGTTGACCGCGTAGTTGGCCAGAGTTCCGATCGAGCGGTAGTTCGTCTGGACGAACGAGACCACCGACCAGCCGATGTCCGCGGTCGCACCGGTGAATCCGCGCCGCAGAACCAGGCCGGTGGGGCTTGCGAGGTCCAGCGTGACCGAGCCGACGCCGATCTGGTCGTCGGTGGTGAGCGACGAGCGACCGCCGCGATGGTAGGCTCCGCCGGCGGTGACGATCGAGGCCTCCGGAGTTACCGGGGCGAAGGTAGCTCCGCGCAGGCTGTCGGCGGCGCCGAAGGCGGTCGAGCCGCTCCGTACGACGGTCTGGTCGGTGAACTCGACCAGGTACCAGGTCAAGCTGAGATTCTCGCCGGGCCCGGTGACGCTGCGGTCGAACGTCAACGTGGTTCCGTTGGTCACTACTCCACGCAACAGCTTCGGGCCGATGTTGGTGTCGTCCGGGCAACCGGTGTTGCACTTGTAGGTGAAGAGAAGCCAGGACTTGCCCGGGTTGACCGCGGGCGCCAGCGGGGCGGTGCGCAGAGTCTGGACGTCGCTGAAAACGAGGTCGCCGGTCTGAACCGTGGCCTGCTGATACTCCACCACCTGCCATTCGACCACCTCGACGGCGGAGCTCGCGCCGGGAAGGTATGCCAGCTCGAGGTTGGCGCCCCCGCCCGTGATTTTCGCCTTTACGAAGTCGTTGGCGTTGATGTTCGAGCCGTCGGCGCGATAGCTGAGGATGGGGAAGCTTCTCGCGGTGTTCACCGGCGCAAGTGCCTGGTTGAAAGGCACTCCGAGGGTGAGGTTGGCGGTTCCCCTCTGGACGGAGACGCCGGCCGCGAACTCGGCAACGTACCACTCGACGGTGATCGCTCCGCTCGTGCCCGCTCGCGCGAACACGACCTGGTTCCCAGCGGCCGCGAGCCGGCCGCTGACGTTCCCGTTCAGTGGCAGGTTGGCGGATAGCGACACGCTGAAAACGAGGAAGGCCTGGGTCGCCGTGACGGACTGAGTGAGCGCCACCGTGGTAACGCTGCTCCCGTTTGCGATCGCGGCCGATCCCGACTGGAGAGATCGGAGCTGGGCAGCTTCGAGGGAGGTCGAGCCTCCGAGTGAGAGGAAGACCGACAAAACAACAAAAAGCGCGAGGCAGGCAGCGGTGCGGACTCTTGGTGAGAACATCCGACCCCGGAGCAGCAAGCGACGTGCCACTTCCCGAACCGTTCAAATGTTTGATGCACAACGCGATACGATCGGGGACAACACCCTCGTTGTGGGGAGATTCCCGCGGTCGGGTGGCCTGACGACCACGTCTCCCGTCGCGGAAAGGCCGGTCCTAACGGCCCGACGGCCGGGGCATCCTCCGGAGCTCCTCGATGAACGCCTCGTTCTCGCGGGGAAGCCCGACGGAGATGCGCATGTAGCCTTCCATGTCGAAGGCCTCGCGCACCTTGACCTTCCTCTCTCGTAGGGCCTCGATGAGCGCTTTCACCCCCGAGCCTACTTCGACCGTCACGAAGATCGTCTGCGTACGGATCGCCGGGTAGCCGATCTGCTCGAGCTGGGCATAGAGGTACTTCTTGCCCTCGCGCACGGTCTCGACCGTCTGTCTCACGTGGTCGGGGTCGTCGAGCGCTCCGAGCGCGGCCGCGATCGAGAGGGTGTTCTTGTTCAAGGCCCCGATTCCGAAGCGCTGGAGCTTCTTCAGGAGCTCAGGGCTCGCGATTCCGTATCCGACCCGGGCCCCGCCGAGCCCGTAGGCCTTGGAGAACGTGCGGGCGACGATCACGTTTGGATACTCTTTCGCCAGAGGCACCGCCGAGGGATAGTCCGGATCGTCGGCGAAGTGAATGTAGGCCTCGTCGATCGGAACGATCACGTCCTCCGGCACCTTCGAGAGAAAACGCCGCAGATCCGCCGGGTCGAGGACCTGCCCCGTCGGGTTATTGGGGTTGCAGAGGGTGACGATGCGGGTCTCGGAGTCGATGGCGGCCGCCATGGCGTCGAGGTCCAGGCTCCAGTCGGGACGAAGCTTGACCCGCCGCACCTCTCGACCGAGCTCCTCCGTCTCCCGCGGGATCTGGGGATACGAGGGAAAGCCCGTCACTGCGTTCCCTTTTCGTTCATAGAACGCCGAAAGGGTCACGAGCCGCAGGATCTCCGTCGAGCCCACGCCGGTGAGGATCATCTCCAGGGGGACGTCGTGGTGCTTAGCGAGGGCCTCCTCGAGCGGAGTGTCCATGATGTAGCGGTTCATCCCGAACATCCGCTTCGCGACCTCCTCGATGGCGCGCCGCGGCGGTCCGAGCGGATTCTCGTTGATCGAGAGCTCCACGAGCTCGGGATCGGCGACACCGATTCCTCGGATGTCGCGCAGGGGCGGCGCCTCGAGCATTTGAGCCGCGGCCGCCCAATAGTGTGTCCCGGCGAGCGCGAGTCCGGCGCTTCCGGTGAACGTGCGCTGCAGAAAACGACGCCGACCGAGCCGGGTCTTCATCTTCTCGTCTCCTCGCGACAAAGCCGCCGAAAGGAGGAGGGCCGATCCGATCGGCCCTCCTTCCATCAGGAATAGTCCTAGAACGCGAGCCTTTTTCTGGCCCGCTTCGCCCCCTTGGCCACGTCGGCGAGTATCTCCTTCCTGGCCGCTCGAACATCCTTCTTGATCTTCTGAACGTCCTTCGTGGCCTGTTTCAGGATTGCCGCCGCCTGCTTCTGGCCCTTGCGCTCCATGGCGGAAATCTTCTTCCGGGCCGCCTTCAGCGCCTTCGCCGCGGCCGCCGCCGCCGGGCTCTTCCGTTTCAGTATCGCCACTCGAATCACCTCCTTTCGCGTCAGAACTTCTGCACCACCCCGCCCTTGATCACCGCCTCGACATTCTGGAGATAGAGGACGCTGTCGAGAGGGTTCCCCTTCACCAGGATCACGTCCCCGAGCTTTCCCGGCGATATTACTCCCGCGTCGACTCGCAGCGTTTCCGCCGCGTGCTTGGTCGCGGCGAGAATGACTTCGTTCGGGCTCATTCCCGCGAGCCGCACGAGGGCGTCCGCCTCTCGCCACACCGCGTCGCGATGGAAGAATCCGGGAGTTCCCGAGTCGGTGCCCATGATGATCTTCACGCCGGAAGCGAAGAGCTGGCGCCCCGCCTCGGGAGCGATGCGCATCTCGAGATGAATGCGCCCGAAGTAGGTGAGTCCGGGGAAATTCCGGAGCGACTCGCGGACGGGCCCGGCGAAGCGGCCGAGCTCGCGCGCGAGATCTGGATCGTCGACCCGCTCGGGCCAGGTGAGGTGCGCCGGGTAGAGCGTGACCCGGTGGGAGATCGACTGGCCCACGGGGATCTGCCGCAGCGCCATGAGACGGAGGGTCTCCTCGGAGTAGAGCGGGTTCTGATGACCCGAGCCTGCGTGGTCGAGGAAGTCGGCACCGCCTTCGATCGCCGTCACGATCTCCTCGTCGGTGTAGACATGGGCGCCGACGATCTTCCCCCGTCGATGCGCCTCGTCGGTGATGGCGCGCATCTGCTCGAGCGTGAGGCCGGTATAGGCCTTGATCGCGTCCGCGCCGTTCTCGATGAGGGCGGCGGTCGCCGCCCGCGCTTCTTCCGCGGTATGAACGTTGTAGTTGAACCGGCGGTGGTGCGCCCGCGCGCGCTCGTCGGGCCAGTTCTGGATCCAGCCGCCGCTGATGACGAGGCGCGGGCCGGGAATCTCGCCCGACTCGATGCGCTTCTTCGTACGCACCGAGGCTTCGATCTCGCCTCCCGCATCGCGCGCCGTGGTGACGCCGTGGCGGAGGAGTTGGCTGGCCGAAAGCGCCATCACCTCCCCGTAGTCGGCTCTCGCCATCTCGTGCCACGTGGGATAGTCGCCGTGTCCCAGGATATCCAGGTGCACGTGGGTGTCGATGAGGCCGGGCAGGATCGTCAGGCCTTCGGCATCGACGATCGGTGTTCCCTGAGGAATTTCGACCTCGCCCTTCCGTCCCACCGCGACGATCCTCTCGCCCTCGATGAGGACGACGGCGTCGTGAAGCGGCGGGCCGCCGAATCCATCGATGAGGAACCCTCCCACGATCGCGATCGCCGATGCGAGCATGCTTCTCCTCCCGTGGACCTCAGTGAACGCGCGGAACCTGGAACTTCTGGCGCGCGGCGATCTCGGCGAGCGCCCCGCGCACCATGGATTCGAGCTCGGGCGGCGGATCGTAGTCGAGCGACTCGACGAGGTGCTGATAGGCTGCCGTGGGCTCGCGGAAGGCATGGAGCTGAATGAGCCCCGCGTAGGCGTGGGCTTCCGCGGCACCCGGTCCCGCGGGATGGTCCCGAAGGTGGCGTTGGTAGAGCGTGAGCGCCGCCCGGGGATGACCGTTCTTCGCGAGCCAGTTCGCGAGAGCGATGGAGTCGTCCGGGGTAAGAACGCGCCGCGTCTCGCCCGGCGGGAGCTCGAAATACAGCTCCGCCGCCTTCGCCATATCCGCGCGGCGGAGCGATTCGTGGAGAGCCTCGCGGGGAGAGGCGCCCGAGGCGATTGGAAAATCCCGGTACTCCGACGGCCGCTCCGTGACCTCTTTACGATTCTTGAACCACGCGACGGCGAGCCCCGCGACGAATCCTCCGATGTGGGCCCCGTAGGCGACGCCGGCTCCAGGCGTTCCCCGCATCAGGAGGAACGGCAGGATGTTCTCCAGAATCAGGTAGAGGCCGAGAACCAGGCGCGCCGGGAGCAGGATCACGTCCATGAAGAACGGAAAGAGCAGGACCCAGACGCGCACGGAGTTGCGGGGAAACCAGAGGAAGTAGAACCCGAGGACGCCGGAGATCGCGCCCGAGGCTCCCACGAGTGGGATGCGGGAGTCGCTGTCGAAGACCGCGTGGAACAGCGTAGCGCAGGCGCCGGTCAGGATGTACCAGAAGACGTAGCGCGCGCTTCCGAGCCGGTGCTCCACGTTGTCGCCGTAGATCCAGAGAAAAAGCATGTTCCCGAAGAGGTGGGCGAACCCTCCGTGGAGGAACATCGAGGCGATGAGCGCGACGATCGACGGCTCCGCCGGGCGGTAGCCCCAGGAAAACACGAAGAGGTCGTACTCCGAGATCTGCTGCAACACTTCCTGGATCGAAACTCCGGGCGGAAGGTTCTGACGAACGATCTCCACGTACTCGGCGAGCCGGGGATCGGAGGCGTCCGCGGGCCGGAGCGTCAGCGGAAGGCTCACCAGCAGATAGACCGCGATGTTCGCCGCGAGGATCGCATAGTTCGCGATCGGCGTGCCTCGGGGATTCGGTTGATCGCCGATGGGGAGGAACATGAATCGACGTGATTGTAGGCGTTGCCGTTATCGCACTCAAGCTGCTATAAAGCACGAAGGGAGGCGATCCATCCATGACTAGGACAGTCGGAATCGGCGCGACTCTGGCGCTCCTCGCGGCGCTCGCGAGCTACGCGATTGCCCAGGACGAAGAACAGGTCAAACCTGCGCCCGATCGCGGGAGCCAGGGAGAGGGCCCGTTCGAGCGCCTCATCCTGCGGGGGGCAATGGTCATCGATGGAACCGGGGCCGCTCCCCAGGGACCGATGGACATCGTCATCCAGGGCAACCGCATCGCCGAGGTGAAAGGAGTGGGAACACCAGGCGCTCCCATCGACGAGTCGAAGCGCCCCAAGAACGCGAGCCGGGAGATCGACGCCTCGTCGATGTACGTCCTCCCGGGCTTCGTCGATGTGCATACCCACACCGGAGGCTTTCCCAAAGCACCCGAGGCCGAGTACGTGTACAAGCTCTGGCTCGGCCACGGTGTCACCACCACGCGCGACGCGGGGTCCGGCGCGAGCGACTTCATCCTGCGCGAGAAGGCGCGAAGCGCCGCGAACGAGATCGTCGCCCCGAGAATCTTCGCCTACGCCCGTCCCGGAACCGGCGAGGGCTGGGAGGGCGGGCCGATCCAGACACCGGAGAAAGCGCGGGAGTGGGTGCGCTGGGGCGCCAAGAAGGGCATCGACGGACTCAAGCTCGGCGCCTACGACCCCGAGATCATGGCGGCGCTCATCGACGAGGCGAAGAAGAACGGCCTCGGCACCATGGCCCACCTCGGTCAGAACGGCGTCGCCCGCATGAACGTGCTGGACGCCGCGAGATTCGGCCTCGGCACTCAGACCCATTTCTACGGGCTCTTCGAGGCACTTCTGAAAGATCACTACGTCCAGGACTGGCCGGCGAATCAGAACCAGAGCGACGAGCAGCATCGCTTCGGCCAGGTGGGACGGCTCTGGAACCAGATCCACCCTCGCGGAAGCGAGGAGTGGAACGCTTTGATCGGGGAGCTCGTCGACCTGCACCTGACCATCGACCCCACCATGACAATCTACGCTGCCGGCAGGAACGTGATGGCCGCACGCAACGCCGACTGGCATGAGAAGTACACGCTTCCTTCGCAGTGGGACTTCTACGAGCCGAGCCGCGTGAACCACGGCGCCTACTGGTACTACTGGACGACCCACGACGAGGTCGCCTGGAGGAACTTCTACCGGGTGTGGATGGATTTCGTGAACGACTTCAAGAACGCCGGCGGCCGCGTGACCACGGGCTCCGATTCGGGGTTCATCTACAAACTCTACGGCTTCGGCTACATCGAGGAGTTCGAGCTCCTGCAGGAAGCGGGCTTCCATCCTCTCGAAGTCGTTCGCTCGGCGACCCTCAACGGCGCCGAGACCCTCCACGAGCCCAAAGGGATTCCCGTCGATTTCGGCATCATCCGTCCCGGCCGCCTCGCGGACCTGGTGCTGGTCGACGAGAACCCCCTCGAGAACTTCAAAGTACTCTACGGCACCGGCGCCGTCCGTCTGAACGATCGCACGGCCAAAGCGGAGCGAGTCGGAGGAATCAAATACACCATCAAAGACGGGATCGTCTACGACGCGCGCG
>DAISKN010000334.1:0-7453 GCA_036820975.1 Acidobacteriota bacterium
CGATTGACCTGGCCAAGGAAGAGCAGAAGATTAGTCCGGCGCAAGGGGGGGTATGACACGCCTTCGCGTTCTCTTCATCGTCGTCGTTCTTGGCCTGATCACCAAGGTCGCAAGCGCGATACCCGTCAAAGTCAGCGCGACCGGTTCGGTAATTCAGGTCCTGACACCTGATGCGTTTGGCACGAGCGTAGGCGACGAGTTCGCGTTGGAGGCGCGTTTCGACTCGAGTGCGCTGGTCGATATCGACAGCATGTTCGGGATCAGCGTGCCCGGGGTGGAATTCGCAAGCCTCGCCACGAGTCCTGATGCCTCCCTTCTGATCACCCTGGGATCGCGAAGCTGGGACGCCCGGTCGGAACCCTTCTTCGGAAGTGATTTCTTTGGTCTGTTTCCCACCCCATTGCCGCATGTAGTGCTCCTGGACGGCGCTTTCTTCGGGCTCAACTTCTTCGGTATCGGCCCATCCGACGATGTCTTCTTGAGTGATTCGACGGGTCAACTGTATTTCGGGTCGACCCCGGGCGAAGTTCTCGGAGGCAACTCGGATCCCGGTAGCCCTCCGTTCTGGGTCGGCATGTGGAATCTGGCAAACGCCACAGTCGTGTTCGTGCCCGAGCCCGGGACTTATTTTCTGACACTGCTGGGATTAGCTGCAATAAATTGGAACCGACGTCGGCGCTCGGGTGGCCGAAACATTCCCGTATCGAGCACCAACGTCGTCCGCCGGAGCTAGGTGCTCCTGAAGCCGGATAAGTCGGCTTTGACCGTCTGGACAACGTCACGTCGGGCCGCCCCAAACCGCAGGAAGCCGGAGTAAGAACCAAAACGTCGCGAGCGTGCCGAGGGAATAGCCGAGCGCGGGCTCCAGCCGGGCCGTTACCGTCTCTCGCCGAACCCGAATCGTTCTGCTCGCGGCCAGAGCCACGGCGACGAACGCGAGCTGACCCGCCTCCACCCCCAGGTTGAAGAACAGAAGAGCGAGGGGGATGTCATCGCTCCGCAATCCCATCTGACCGAGGGCTCCGGCAAAACCCAGGCCGTGGAGCAGCCCGAAGACGAAAGCGACGAGCCACGGCCATCGGTGCACCAGATGAGTGGCCCCAAGGGGTCCGAGGACGATTTCACGGGCCAGCAGAACCACGGACAACGCGATTGCAGCCTCGACCGGAGCTCTTTCCACGGAAACCACACCCAGCACGGCCGCGCCCAGCGTGACACTGTGAGCGACGGTGAAGGCCGTGACCGTCTTCACGAGCGATCCGACGCTTCGAACCAGGAGCAGAAGTCCGAGGACGAAGAGCAGGTGGTCGACTCCCAGGAGAATGTGCTCCGCACCCAGCGCCAGGTAGCGCCGCGCCAACCGAAATCTGGATCCGGCCGCGGCTCGCAGCTCCTCCAAACGAATGGTCACGCTCCGCCCATCGGCCGTGAAATAGGCCGACGCGCTTGACCCATCTCTCCATGCAGCCACTGCCACCACTCCCAGCCCCCAGGGCAGCGTGATCACATCGTCGAAAGTGAGAGGTTGGTCACACTCGAACACGAATCCTGACCATGCCCGCGCAGCCGGGCTATCCGGCAGCCTATGGCATCGTGCGGGAAGAACGCCTTTCGAATCCCCGAGCAGTGGCACTCCCGTGTCCGAGGTGGAAAGCGCGTATCGACGCTCTCCCACCTGGTCGATGAACACCCGCGCTACCGACGTGATGCCCGCGTCATGAGCGGACGCCGACAGAGGGACGAACAGGAGGAGCGCGACGGTAACAGCCGGCGTTCGCGGTGCCCGGGCGGAGGAGCGCCGAAGCTTCACGGCGGAGAGCCTCCTTCCGAGAATCGCACCGAGTACCGCTGTCGAAGCTCGACGACCCGCTCCTCGAGGAGGGTATCTTCCTTCCGGGCCATCCAGTCGAATCGCACCTGGTCGCGAATGACATCGAGGGGCGGCGCGTCGGTTCCTTCGATTCGCTCGATGACCCGGAACCAGTGTTCGCCCTCCGCCGAATGGTGAGGCCCGACCCATCTTCCGGTCTCGGCCCCGAGGACCATCGCCGCCGTGGCTGCCCCGAAAGACCATGTCAGCTCGCCCGCAGTCACTCGGTTCAACACCGCGCGCCGAAGCCGCCCTTCGGGCTCGATCGAGTCCGGATCGAACTCCGCGTCGATCTCGGCATGCCGGAAGCGCTCTCCCACCACGACGTCTTCCACCGTGACCGCGGGCGGGCCGGCGTATCGGGCACGGTTGTCTTCGAAATACTCCCGAAGCTCGGCGTCGGTCGGTTGGGGTACGTCGCCGCTGAGAACGTGCAGCATCTTCTGGTAGAGAATCGAGCGAATCTTCTCATCGTCGTCGAGCCCGCGAACCCGAGCCTCGCGAGCGAGAACCTGCTCATCGATGTAGGCGTCCTCGGCCTTCCTTCGCTCGGTCTCGTTCAGCGGCGCGCCGCGGCCTCGCTCGAGCTCTCGGATGCGAAACTCGACGGAGCGCGGGTCGATCTCGACGACCGGGCGGTTCAGTGACTTCGCGACCGCCGCAATGAGGAAAAGCAGAGCCGCGAGGAGCGCGAAATGCAGCGTAGGCTCCCGGAGAGCCCGACGCACGAAGCTGTCGCTTGCCGGTTCCATCATGCGGATTTCTAGGATCGATTGTCGTCCACGCTCATCGGGCTCAAATAGCGAGGGTCCGTCAGGCCCTTCTTCCGCATGGCGATTCCCGTCAGACATTCATTCACGATTTGCTTCGAGTTGAGCGCCGTCGTGTAGCCCGGATCGACCAACGGATCCAGCTCCACGAGGTCGAAGCCCACCATGTTGTTCTGTGCGCAGAGACCGCGGATGAGCGGGAAGACTTCCCGCGGCGTGAGCCCCCCGGGCACGGGCGTACCCGTTCCAGGCGTATAAGCCGGGTCCATGACGTCGATGTCGAAAGAGATGAACAGGTGCTCCGGCCCGTCGTTGGCCTCTTTGAGCACCCGGTCCATGACTGCAGACCAGCCGTCGCGCTCGATCTCCGCCATGGTGTGATAGCGGAAGTCGTTCTTGCGCATCCACTCGAACCCCTCCGGGCCGGGCCAGGATCCTCGGAGGCCGACCTGTATGTAGTTCCTGCCGAGGATCCACCCGTCGTCCACCAGCCGGCGAACCGGCTGCGCGTGCGTGATGAGGTGTCCGTTTCTTTCGCTCACGGGGCCGGCATCGTAGTGGGAGTCGAAGTGAATCACGCCCACGTTCTCTTTCCCGTACTTGCTCGCGAGTCCGGCTACGTTCGGGTACTCCAGGGAATGATCGCCCCCGATGATGATGGGAATCGCTCCAGCGTCCGCAATTTCTCGGACCAGATTCATGACGCAAGGAACGCTGCGCTCGACGCTGAAGGGATCGATGGGAGCGTTGCCGTAATCGACGGCCTTCAGTTCCCTCCTCCAGTTGATCATGGCTTCCATGCTTCCGCCTCCCCCTCTCGACGCTCGAAACGCCCGCGGGCCCTCGCCGGCGCCTCGGAAGCCGACACCCATGTCGATGGGGGCTCCGAAAATCGCGACTTCCACGTTCCCGGCCCTCAAATCCTCCGGGGTGACCGCCAGGGGCAGCCCGAAGAATGTCAGCGCCCCGTTGGCGTCGATCGGGCCCGGTTCCCGCTTCGGCCCCTGGGAGGTATCTCTTGGCTTGCAGACGTCGAGGCCGGGAGCGTTGGGATCGAGTCGGATGACCGCGTAATCCGGGGGGAGCTGGGAGGGCTGCGGAGAGAGCGGGCCGAGCATATGGGGTCCCTCAGGCGTGCCAGGATCCTGCAGTTGAGAGGTGTCCTCCGTTCTTTCGGCAGGAGCCGGCTGCGCCGCGGTTTGCGCGACTGGGGGCGCGGCCGCGTGGACCTCTTGCCGCGGCGCTTCCTCCGAACAGGACGTGACCACACACGCAAGCAACACGAGGGACCATGGACCGAGCCCCCGGTGGGTGACCGCAGGACCTCCCGACTCCGTGAACTCCCGGCGAGCTTCTTTCATTCGGAACCTCCTCGAGCGAGCCCGCGGGAACCGAGACCGACTCCTCTACGACGCGGTTCGCGGGGCCTTCATACGAAAGCGGGTAGACGAAAGTCAATCGAGAACTCGGTCGTCCTCGCGACGCGCTTGACGCCGTCGGCCTCTTTGGACCGAATCCCCGGGTTTGACTCGCAGCCGTGAGTCGACTATGGATCGCGCGTCATGCCAGACTCAACCATCACTCGTCGCCAACTGCTCGCCGGCGCCGCGGCCTTGCTTCTCGAGCCACGCGGGCTCAAAGCTCAGGTACGGTCGACAGGGACCGTCGTCTTCTCTCATACCACCGTCGTGAACGCCGATTCCGTTCAGCACGACGTGGCGCTCGCGGTCGAAGACGACAAGATCGCGGCGATTGGCGAACCAGACGCCATCCTCGCCACCTATCCTCGTGCGGAAGTCTACGACGGACGGGGAAAGGCCCTCCTCCCAGGCCTCATCAACTGTCATGCCCATCTCGCCGCGACGATCGCTCGTGGTTTCAACGAGGACTTCGGATTCCCCAACAGCTATCGTCTGGCGATCCGGCCGGAGAGTCTCCTTTCCGACGAGGAGGCCACGCTGATGGCGGTAATGGGTGCTCTGGAATCCATACGGTGCGGGGCCACCACGGTCGTGGAGTTCACGGGAAATATCGGCGGCTCGGCGGCAGCGTTGGCGGACACGGGCCTTCGCCTCGTGTTCGCGGAGTCCATCCGCGACGTCGACAACGGCGCCGGCCCCGTGTCCGCGGAGAGTCTCGCCCGCAGCGAAGCGCCCAGGTTCTCACCCCGGCTGCGAGAGGAAGGTTTGCAGCGCGCCCAAGACCTGTTCGAAGCCTGGCACCGCGCGAGAGAGGGACGCATCCGCGTGTTCCCGACCACCGCGCTCGCCGAGGACTCATCGCCCGAGCTGTTGCACGCCGTCCGCGATTTCGCGGAGAAGCACGATCTCGGATACACGATTCACCTGGCCCAGACTCGCTGGGAGGTGGAATACATGCTGCGATACCACGGCCTTCGTCCGTCGGCGTATCTCGCGAAGCACGACTTCCTCGGCCCGCGGCTCTTCGCGGCGCACTGCCGGTACGTCGACGATTCCGAGATTGCCCTCCTGGGCCGCTCCGGCACCATCGTCACGAATCAGGCCCACATGGCGGCGAACCGGGGGGTCAACCCGCCCATCCCGGCCCTGCGGACGGCGGGCTGCCCCATCGCTCAAGGCACCGACAACAATACCAACGACATGCTGGAGACCATGCGGATGGCCCTGGTGATGGAACGAATCCGGCGCGACGATGCGACCCCGGGACGACAGCCACAGCCAGAAGACATGCTCGCGGACGCGGCGCAAGGGGGCGCGCGGGCCGTGCGGCAGGAAGCGCTCCTCGGCTCCCTCGAAGTGGGGAAGAAGGCGGACCTCATCGTCCTGGACGCTCGGCGGACCCACCTCGTACCTGCCGGGCGCATCCTGTCCGCGTGGATCAACAACGGGCAACCCTCCGACATCGAGTCCGTCCTGGTCGACGGCAAGTTCGTGATGCGGAACGACAGGATTCTCACAGTGGACGAGGAAAGCCTCGTCGCCGAAGCCGACAAAGTGGGGCGGCGGATCTGGAGTCAGGTGGAGGCTGCGAGCCCGGTTACGGTCCCGCGCCTGCCGCGCTCGTAGCGTTCCAAAACTGCGCCGGGATTCGACGGACGGCACGTCGTTCCGGGTTTCTCGCAGGCCTCGACCCCGAGAACATGGCGCTTCCCTGCACCGCGATGCGCCGAATTGCGCTTCGGGCATGCGCGGTTGCGCAATAGTTCCCACCCTTCAATTCGGTAACCCCCGCGCAACGTGTGGGACCGATAGCGGCATCGTTATTGCTGGTATGTCGAGCGATGGCCCCCGGTAAGTCGCTCGCGCAAATCCTTCCTGCCGAGGCTCAAGCTCCGGGCTCGGGCGAGGTCGGTTCGGGCGTGCATGGGGAGGTTGCGCCGGGCTTCGAGGAGGTACGCGTCGAGTTCGACCGCAACTTCGCCGAGCGCGGGGAGATCGGCGCGGCGGTTTCCGCCTACTGGCGCGGCGAGAAGGTGGTGGACCTTTGGGGTGGTCGCCGCGCGCCCGAAGGCGACGCGCCCTGGGAAGAAGACACGATGGTCGTCGTGCATTCGACCACGAAGGGCATCTCCGCCATGACGCTCGCCGTCGCCCACGCGCGAGGGTGGCTCGATTACGATGCCCCGGTCGCCCGCTACTGGCCGGAGTTCGCGCAAGGCGGTAAGGAAACCACCACCGTGCGCCAGCTCCTTGGCCACGAGGCCGGACTCGTGTGCCTCGACGAGGACCTCTCGTTCGACCGGCTGCGCGACCTCGATGACGTCGCGCGTGTCCTCGCGCGGCAGAAGCCGGCGTGGACGCCCGGCACGCGCCACGGTTATCACGCGATGACCATCGGGCTGTACATGCAGGAGCTCATAAGGCGCGTGGACCCCGCGCACCGGACGCTCGGCCGCTTTTTCCGCGAGGAGATCGGTACCCCGCTCGGCGTCGATTTCTTCATCGGGCTGCCGCCGGAGATCCCCGCGCGGCGGCTCGCGACCGTACTCACGTTCTCCACGAGCCGAGCGCTTCGCGCTTTGCCGACGACTCCCTGGCCCATGCTGCTTCGCGTGCTCTGGCCGTGGTCGCTGCTGCGCAAGTCGATGCAGCTCCTATCGGACGTAGACTGCAACGATCGGCGCTACTTCGAGGTCGAGATTCCCGCGGGGAACGGCGTCGGCACCGCTCGCGCCATCGCACGCCTCTACTCGGCATTCGCCGAGGGCGGAGCGGAGCTCGGCGTCGGGCCGGATACGATGGCCCTACTCACCGAGCCACCGACCTCGACGTACACGAAGGACGAGGTCATGGGTGTTCCCTGCTACTTCTCGCTCGGCTTCATCCGTCCGGGGCCGAACGTGGAGTTCGGCTCGAGCCGGCACGCGTTCGGGACACCGGGCGCGGGCGGCTCGTTCGGGTTCGCCGACCCGGACGCGCGCCTTGGTTTCGCCTACGTGATGAACAAGATGGATTTCCACATGTCGGACGATCCTCGCGAGAAGGCGTTGCGGGACGCGGCTTATCGGGCGATTCGGAAGCTCGCTTGACGCGGCGGAGGAGGTGAAGGATTCCTCGCAAGGTCTTGCTCGTCTGTGGCATCGCATCCTCGCTCCTCTACGTCGCGATGAACGTGATTGGAGCGCTGCAATTCGAGGGTTATAGCTCCTTCTCCCAGACCGTCAGCGAGCTTTCCGCAATCGGCGCTCCATCGAGACCGCTCTTGGTTCGACTGGGCATCTTGTACGACGCGCTCCTGATCGCATTCGGGCTCGGCGTCTGGGCATCGGCTGGCGGGGCGGGTGCAAAGCGCGCTCTGCGCGTGGCGGGATGTCTCTTGATCGCGCTCGGTT
>DAISKN010000335.1:0-7428 GCA_036820975.1 Acidobacteriota bacterium
CCGTTGCTGAAGATGCCGCGGAACCGCACCGCCAGGAGACTCCCGGACGTGAGCTGAAGGTACTTCCGGGCGTCGAGGTTGAACGTGCGCCGCGAGAGGAAAGCCCCTCCGGGAGAGTAGGTCAAGCCGGCGTAGACCGTGCTCCCGGCGATGGGCCCGAAGTTGCGGAACCGCGTCGTTTCCTGAACGAAAGCGGCTTCGATCGGAAGCACCGTACCGTTGGGGTACCGCTGATTCAGGAGCTGAATATAGTCCTCGCAGCTGATCCCCGCGGGAATACCGATGCAGCTCGGGTTCAAGGTCGGATCGAGGAACGGGTCCTCGAACGCGGTGCTCTGCCGGATGATGCCGGTGGAGAGCTCGAAGCGGCGGAACCGGCTAAGAGGATAGATCGAGGATATGGTCGCGCCCGTCGACCGGATGGTCGCGAGAGAGTCTTCCCGAGTCTGGATCGGGAGGTAGCTCCCGTACGGATTCGCGTAGAAGAAGCTCGTGGAGTCGAAACCCGCGAGAGAGTACTGGAACCGACCCGAGAGGTTGGTGTAGGAGCCGTAGTACTGCCGGAACTCCCGGACGGAGAGCGCCAGGAACGTGAAGTTCTGATCGCCGAGCACGTCGGAGAAGCTGATGCCGCTTCCTCCGAAGAAGTCGCCTCCCGAGGTCACCCCCACCGCGATGGGAGGCGCCCCGTCCACGAAGAACTTCTCGAAAGTGCTCTTCTCGCGCTTGTTCTCGGAGATGATCTGGTGGCTCACCGGGGGCACGAAGTCGATGACAGGCCCCTCGGTGCGCACGATCATATCGGCGGTGATCTCTTTGACCGGCTCGTCCATCGGAAGCCGGTAGAGGCCGTAGTTGCCCTTGTAGTAGCTGGTGAACATCAGCACGTCCTCGTCGCTCTTGGGATCGTGCACGATCGAGGGGGAGAAGTTCCCGCCGAGGACGTCGGTGTACTGGATGATGTCGCCGGTCTCGAGGTCGAGCGAGCGGAGGTTGTAGATGTCGTCGTCCTCGTTCGAGGTATAGAACATGAGCTTGGCGTCGTCGGAGAACGTCGGCGAGGCGTCGTCGTGGGTTCCGAAGGTGACCTGCTCCTTCTGCTCCGGATTCTCGAGGCTCAGGCGGTAGATCTTGTCGTAACCGCTGATGCGCCGGCTGTAGTACAGCCACTTGCCGTCCGGAGTGATCGCGGGGAACTTGTCGAAGAAGTTGTCCTTGGTGACGTTCTGGAACTCCTCGGTAAGAAGGCTGACGCGCCAGACGTCGGATATGCCGTCCTTAAGCGCGGTGAAGTAGACCCACTCCCCCTTGGGATCCACCTGGGGAAAGGCCGCGAGATCGACGGGCACCTCGATGCGCCTCACCACCTCGCTCTTCAGCGCGTTCACCAGGATGAGCGCCCGGCGTTTCTTGTATCGTCCGAAGAACACGACATTGTCGCCGTCCGGCGTCCAGGTCAGGTTCCTTCCGATGAGGGAGTCCTCGCCTACGAGCCCCGCGATGTTCTCGAACGCCCCGGTGTAGCCGGGAGTGAGGTTCTTGATGATCTTTCCGTCCTTCGCGGACATCAGGACGATGTCGAACTCCCCCTCCTTCCGGTTGACGCTCATGACCGCGACGATCTCCTTCGACGGAGAAGGAGCGGCGGAGAGCGCCGCGACGAAGTTCCCTCTCATGGGGTTCGGGGAAAGGTCGAGGCTGTAGTCGTCGGGAATCTCCTTGTCGCGGAACGGCTTGTACTTCTCCGTCAGCCACCGCTTCCACTCGCGGTAAAACTCCTCCGGCGTCATGCGGAAGGCCTGCTCGTAGACCTCCGCCCCCACGCCTCCCACCACCGCGCGGCGCAGGGCGAAGACGAACTGCCGGACTCCTTCCTTGCCGAAGCGCTCCTCGATGAACTCGAAGATTGACGAGCCGAAGCTGTAGGTGGCGCGCACGAATCCCACGTCGAGCGCCTCGAAAGTGGGGAGCTGGTCGGTCACCGCGGCATCCCGCACCACCATGGAATCGAGGGGATCCCACTCGTCCTCCATGTAGGTCGCCATGCCCTCGTCGATCCAGACGGGAACCGAGCGGCGCACCAGAGACCGGGGAATGATGTCGAACTGGAAGATGTGGGTGAGCTCGTGAATGAAGAGCTCCTGGAGCTCGTCCGGAGGGTAGTCGATTGGCAGCACCATCCGATCGCGCGACGGCTCGGCGAAGGCGCCGACGCCCTCGGGAATCTCGATGGGGAACAGGTTCGTCTGGGCGAACTCGCTGAACGTCTTGTAGAGGATGAGAGGAATGGGGAACGAGATTTCGTGCTTGAGGTCGTTCGAGACCTTTTCGTAGGCGCTTTCGGCGTAACTCACGAGACGCCCGAGCTCCGGTTCGAATTCCGGATAGTAGTAGACCTCGAAGTGGGGCGAGCGGTAGACCTGCCAGTTGTGCTTGTCGTACTTGACCTTGTTCTTTCCGTAGAACGGAGCGAAGGAGGCCTGTCCGAAAGCGGCGGCGGGAAGAGCCGCGAGCACTGCGAAAACGATGGCCGCGGAAGTTGCTGGACTCTGGTTGCTGAACCTCATCGATTACCTCGCATCTCGTTGGTCCGGCGACTTGGAGCTCGGCGGCGGGAGCCTTCGGGTCGCAAGGGGCTTTGGGAGCTCACCACTTCATTTCAACAGAATCCTCGTGCCTCGGAACGTCTGCGGCGAGAGGATGCTGAGGAAGTTGGGCAGGAGTCGATCCATGAGCTCGAAGTACGAGGAGAGGGCCGAGGTCTGCTCGTCCCGGCCGTAGATGACCTCCTCGGTGAATCGCTCGCGGTGGATGGTGCGCCCGGTCGCCCCGTCGACGAAATAAAACTCGGCGTTGAGGACGAATCCCGTCCGCTCCTGAAACGTGTTCGAGCGCGTCAGCTGAGGCCGATTGAAGGCGTCGCGGGTGTAGCGGTCGTTTCGCACCAGGCCCGAGCGCGACTCGGAGCTGAAGCCGAGCTTGCCGGTGACGATCAGCGGGTTCTGGTACTCTTCGCCGATCTCCTTCCAGAACTCCTCGTCCTCGAGGACCTTGTCCTGCTCGAGGTCGATCCATTCCTGACGCGAGATCTGCTCCTCGCCCTCGGACTTCGCCTTTTCCTCGATCTCCTTGAACTTGTCGAGCATTCCACTCTGCTCCAGGGTCTTCTCGGAGAAGTCGCCCAGAGGCTCGATATCGGCGTCGAGGACCTGGAGGTTGCTCCGGGTGCGGAGCTGGTTTCGCAACAGGCGCACGGTCTCGGCATCGAGATCGATGTTCTCGTTGGTCTGCATCACGAAGCCCGCGACCAGGATCCGGTTGTACTTTTCGACGTCGAGCTTGGCGGCGATAGGGACTTCGATGGGCACTTCGTAGTAGCTGGTGCAGGCGCCGGCGAGCGCCAGCAGAACTGCCCCCGCTACCCCCGCTCCGAGACGCTCAGTTCGACCCCGACCTGCGGTCGGTGCGCTTCTTTCGCTCATAGGCTTCCCGGAACAGCTCATAGTTCTGCCGTATATAGATGTTGTTCGGCTCCAGCTCCAGAGCCCGTTCGTATTGCTCGTTCGCCTGGTCGAACTCCCCCATCTGCTCGTGAGCCACGGCCAGGTTGTTCCGGGCGCGGGAGCTGTCGGGGTCGAGCTCGACGGCCCTGGACCAGCGGTAGACCGCTTCCTTCCAGAGGCCGAGCTGGGCCACTTCGATGCCAAAGGCGACCTGCTTCCTGGCCTCATCGACGCGTTTTTCACCGTTTTCCTCGTTCTCCTGGGCCAGGACGGCCGAGCCCGCGGCGAGCAGAATCGCAAGGAGGACGGAAGCCGTTGCGAAAGGACTTTTCGAAGAGGACAAGCCTACCTCTCCTCCATGAACGCGAATGAGGTTCCATCACATCGGTGATGGCGGCGGCTTGCGTATGGTAGCCCACCCCCCCCAGGGGTGCAAGCATCCAAAACGACATGGAGAGAAAGGACCTCGGGAGGAGGAAAGGGCCGTCCGATCTCGTCTCGACGGATATGTCCCGGCTTCATGCGTGGATTCTGGCGCGGGCAGAGCATATTCCTCTGCGCGACCGCCTCGCCATACTGAGAGAAGAGGTTAGCTGCCCGAGGGCATTGAGGAGGCTCGGCTTGAGACCGGAGGGCGTCCTCGGGGTCCGGGCGGAACGAGCGTTCGAGCGAATGGCCCGGCGGGGCTACCGGCTCCTGGTCCTGGGCGAGGCCGGTTACCCGCCTCTCCTCGCGGCGATCCCGGATCCCCCCATCACTCTGACGGTCCGGGGAGAGCTTCTGCGCGAGGACGCGCTCGCGATTTCGATCGTGGGCTCCAGGCGCGCGACCCCCTACGGGCGCGACACCGCCCGGCGACTTTCGAGGGATCTCGCGTCTTTCGGGCTCACGATCGTGAGCGGCCTCGCCCGGGGAATCGACGCCTCGGGGCACGAGGGAGCCCTCGAGGCTCCGGGCCGCACGCTCGCCGTCCTCGGCTCGGGACTCGATCAGCTGTACCCTCCCGAGCACCGAAAGCTCGCGGAGCGGGTCGCCGAGCGGGGCGCCGTCCTCTCCGAGTTCGACCTCGACGAGCCGCCCCACGCGCGGAACTTTCCCAGGAGGAATCGCATCATCACCGGTCTCACCCTGGGGACGCTGGTGGTGGAAGCGGCGGCGAAGAGCGGCTCTCTCATCTCCGCGCGGCTCGCGCTCGATCAGGATCGCGAGGTCTTCGCCGTGCCCGGTCCCGTCGGCTCGCCCGGAAGCGAAGGAGTACACGCTCTCCTCCGGGACGGCGCCCGGCTCGTCACCCGGGCGGAGGACGTGATCGAGGAGCTCCGGGACGAAGTGCGCGAGGCGTTGAAGCATCGGGCGATCGAGCGGCCGGAGTCGGCGCCCGGCGCGCTCGACGCGGAGGAGAGGGCCATCGTGGCCCTGCTGCGGTCGCGACACGACGCTCTCGACCTCGACGTCATTCTCGACGAGCTTTCCCTTCCCATCGAGCGCGCGATCGCGGCGCTCGCCCGGCTCGAGGTCGCGGGCCGCGTCCTCCGTCTCCCCGGCGGGCTCTACCACGCGAGGCGCGATTGAGCGGCTCATGGCGGGCCCGCAGGGAAGAGGGGAAGGAACGAAAGTCCGCCCTCCCTCGAGCTCACCTCACCGCGACGACTTCCCGTCTTTGCGTTCTTCTTCTCCCCCCGTGACCCGGAAAAGGGGTTGAGTTGGCGCATCAGTTTGCTTCCGCTACACTATTGCCATGCCGAAATCACTGGTCATCGTCGAGTCGCCCGCGAAGGCGAAGACGATCAACAAGTTCTTGGGCCGCAATTTCGTGGTGCGCGCCTCGATGGGACACGTCCGCGATCTGCCCAAGAGCAAGCTCGGGGTCGACGTCGAGCACGGCTTCGAGCCCGACTACGTAGTGATCCCGAAGAAGAAGAAAGTCCTCTCCGAGCTCAAGAGCGAAGCGAAGAAGGCGGACCATATCTTCCTCGCCCCCGACCCCGATCGCGAGGGCGAAGCCATCAGCTTCCATCTGGCGGAAGAGCTCGGGGGCGGCGACAGCAAGATCCAACGCGTGCTCTTCAACGAGATCACGAAGAAGGCGGTCGAGGAGGCCATCAAGAACCCGCGGGAGATCGATCGGGACAAGGTCGACGCGCAGCAGGCGCGCCGGGTGCTGGACCGGCTCGTGGGATACCAGATCTCACCGCTTCTCTGGGAAAAGGTCCGCCGGGGCCTCTCGGCCGGGCGGGTGCAGTCGGTCGCGCTCCGCATCGTGTGCGAGAGGGAGCGGGAGATCCAGGCCTTCCGGGCCGAGGAGTACTGGTCGGTCGAAGCCGACGTCCAGGGGAACGAGCCTCCGGCGTTCGTCGCCAAGGTCACGAAGATCGACGGCGAGAACGCCGACCTCAAGGACGAGGCCTCGGCGAAGTCGGTGGTGAGCGAGCTCGAGACACTCCCGTTCACCGTCAAGAAGATCACCGCCAAGGAACGGCGCCGACGGCCGGTCCCGCCCTTCATCACCAGCAAGCTGCAGCAGGAGGGCGCCCGCAAGCTCGGCTTCACCGCGAAGCGCACGATGATGGTGGCGCAGCGCCTTTACGAAGGCATCGATCTCGGCCAGGAGGGGCCCGTCGGGCTCATCAGCTACATGCGCACCGACTCCACCCGCATCGCCGACGAGGCGATCGACGAGGTGCGGCGCTACATAGGCGAGCGCTACGGGCAAGCGATGCTTCCCGAAAAGCCGAACTTCTACAAGAGCAAGAAAGGGGCCCAGGACGCACACGAAGCGATCCGCCCGACTTCCGTCTTCCGGGACCCGGACTCGGTAGCCGCCTACCTCGACCGGGACGAGCTCAAGCTCTACCGGCTCATCTGGACCCGGTTCGTCGCCTCGCAGATGCCGCCTGCGGTATTCGACGAGACCATCGTCGAGATCGAGGCGGGTCGGTACCTGCTCCGTGCCCGCGGCTCGGTCCTGAAGTTCAACGGCTTTCTCGCGCTCTACGAGGAGGGCCGCGACGAGGAGCCGGAAAAGAAAGAGACGATGGCGTCGACCGAGGACGGCGACGAGGCGGAGAAGGAGGATGGCTCCGGGAAGCTCCCCCAGCTCACCGAAGGCGAGAAGCTCGCGCTCCTCGCGATCCGTCCGGAGCAGCATTTCACCCAGCCTCCCCCACGCTTCACCGAGGCCTCGCTGGTGAAGGAGCTCGAGGAGAAAGGCATCGGCCGTCCCTCCACCTATGCCAGCATCCTCTCGGTCCTCGTGGACCGGCAGTACGTCCACAAGGTGGACCGTAAGTTCCTTCCTACCGAGCTCGGGTTCCTGGTGACCGATCTGCTCATGGGAAGCTTCGCCGACATCATGGAGATCGAGTACACGGCGAAAATGGAGGAGCAGCTCGACGAGATCGAGGAAGGCCGCGCCAACTACCTCACCACCATCGACGGCTTCTACCAGAAGTTCAGCAAGGACCTGGTCGAAGCCCGCGAGAAGATGACCAACGTCAAGGCGATGGAGATTCCGACGTCGGAAGTCTGCGACAAGTGCGGAAAGCCGATGGTCATCAAGTGGGGGCGCTTCGGCCACTTCCTCGCCTGCTCCGGTTATCCCGAGTGCCGGAACACCCGCGAGATCCAGAACTACGCCGACAAGGAGTCCGCGGACCCCGACGTCTTCCAGGACGAGACCTGCGAGAAGTGCAGCCGTCCCATGGTCCTGAAGAAAGGGCGCTACGGACAGTTCCTCGCCTGCTCCGGCTACCCCGACTGCAAGAACGCCAAGGACGTGGACGAGAAGGGCGACCCCATCACGCTCCCCGCCGTCAACGAGAACTGCGACAAGTGCGGCTCCCCGATGATCGCCCGCATGGGCCGCCGGGGCCCCTTCATGGCCTGCTCGGCCTATCCCAAGTGCCGCAACGCCAAGGACATCCCC
>DAISKN010000336.1:0-7411 GCA_036820975.1 Acidobacteriota bacterium
GCTGCTCGCGCTCGGCGAATCGACGGGACGGCCGATGCTGCTGTCGATGTGGGCCGCGTTCAAGGTGAAATCGACGTTCCACCGGTACAACAAGGTCCCTGCCGCGAGCGGCGCCAGCGGTGCGGAAGTCGCGCGCGAGCTTCTCCTTCGAAACGGGCTCGACATGCCCGTCGAGGAGTTCTCGGGGGAGCTCTCCGACCACTACGACCCGCGCGTTCGCAAGCTCCGCTTGTCGTCGGACGTGTACCGCGGCCGCTCCCTCGGCGCCATCGGCGTGGCCGCGCACGAGGCGGGGCACGCCATCCAGCACGCGACGGGATACCGGCCGCTGGTTCTACGGCACGCGATGGCCCCTATCGCCCAGTTCGGCTCGAGCGCCTGGATCTGGGTCATCATGGCGGGGTTCCTGCTCCAATCGATCGGGTTGATTCAGATCGGCATCCTGCTCTTCGTGGGTGTCGTCGCGTTCCAGATCGTGACCCTACCCGTCGAGCTCAACGCCTCCGCGCGGGCGAAGGCCATGGTCTACGAGACGGGATTCGTTACCGATTCGGAGCGCGGAGGAGTGTCGAAGGTCTTGACGGCCGCGGCCATGACTTACGTCGCCGCGGCTCTGACGTCGATCGCGACTCTGCTGTACTACCTGATGCGCGCGGGATTGCTGGGTGGCCGCTCGGACGATTAGCCGGTGTCGGGCTTGCCAGCCGAAGCCAGCGGTCCCCGGACCCGAAGGCGGAGAAGCTTGGGGTCGATGCCGAAGGTCCGGAACACGATGCCAAAGGCTGGTGGGCGATGCAGGATTTGAACCTGCGACTTCTACCGTGTGAAGGTAGCACTCTCCCACTGAGTTAATCGCCCAATCGGGACCCGCCAAATCTAACAAATCCCCGTGAGCTTCCGCAAACTCTGGGTCCTGTTCCTCAACGCGTTCGTCGACATGCTCGGCTACGCGATGGTGTTCCCCCTCCTGCCGCTCTACGCGCTCCGGCTCGAGGCGAGCCCGACGGTGATTGGGTTGATGGTCGCGTCCTTTTCCGTCGCTCAGGTGGCGGCCTCTCCGCTCTGGGGGCGTTTCTCCGATCGATTCGGCCGTCGCCCGGCTCTGCTCGTGGGACTCTCGGGATCGTGTCTGGCGTTTCTCGTCTTCGCCTTCGCCGACTCGATCGGGATGCTCTTCCTCTGTCGGATCGTGCAGGGAGCGAGCGGCGGGACCACCAGCGTGATGCAGGCCTACATCGGAGACTCGGTCGAGCCGAAGGACCGGGCGAAGGCGCTCGGCTGGCTCTCCGCCGCGACCAACGCCGGCGTGATGATCGGCCCGGTCGTGGGCTCGGCGGCGTGGCTCCTGGGTCCCCATACTCCCGGCCTCCTCGCGGCCGGCCTCTGTTTCGTAAACCTGGTGTCGGCTTTCAAGCTCCTTCCCGAGTCGAAGACCCCCGCCGTGAAATCGGAGGCCGCAAGCGAACGGCGTTCCATCTTCGAGATGGTCTGGGAAACGCTTCGACATCCGGGACGGGAGGCGTCGGAGCTCATCTGGATCTACGCGGTGGCGATGACGGCGTTCAGCTCGATGACCTCGATCCTCGCGATCTTCCTGAGGGCGCGGTTCGGCCTGGACGAAGCGCATATTGGATACATCTTTCCCATCCTGGGCGCGGTATCGGTGTTCATGCGCGCTGGGATCCTCGGTACGCTGGTCAGCCGCTTCGGGGAAGTTCGGCTCATGAGGGCCGGCGCCCTTTTCCTCGCCGTCGGCCTCGCGGCGTTTCCTCTGCCGAAGCACCTATCGGCCTTCATCCCCGTGATGCTTCTCGTCCCCATCGGCACCGCACTCCTCTTTCCGGCGACGAGCGCGCTCCTCACGCAACGGTGCGATCCCAAGGAGCTCGGCCAGGTGCTGGGCGTCCAACAGGCTTTCGGAGGAATCGCGCGTATCTTCGGGCCGATTTGGGCGGGGGCCGCGTTCGAGAGGCTGGGTCCGGGCGTGCCCTTCGAGGTCGCGGGCGTGGTGGTGTTCGGAGTCGCGCTCCTGGCTGCCCGGGTCCGACCCGCGCCGCCCGAGCCCCGGCCGCAGCTCACGCCGGAGGCTACACGATGATCCGGCGCTCCGCGAGCCAGCCCGGCCGGTGACCCACGGGCGTCGACTTCGAGAGCCGATCGCGGAGAAAGGCGACGACGAAATCATCCAGTTGCTCCGCGGCCTCGGGGCGCAGATCCTGGAACCTCACGCCCATGCCCCGATTCTCCGCCCGGGCGTCGCGGGCGGCCCAGACGACGTCTACGGTGGTCTCGAAGAGGCTCTCGTAGCCGCGGCCCAGGTTGGGCATGTAGAGGGTCATTCGATCGCCTCGCCGAAGGGTCACGTCGGAGCCGAGGAACAAGCCGCCCCGGCTCAGGTTGACCGATCGCGCGGGGGCGTAGCCGTCGTCGTGGCAGAAGAAGAGACTCATCGCCGCCGGAATCCGGAGCCGCAGGCGTCCGGTTACCGCGCTCCGGATCTCGAAAGTCTCGTGGCGGTCGAGGAGCGGTATGCGCTCGCCCGATCGCCGGAGCATGAGATCGTCGAAGTAGGCCTTGAGCTCCCGGAAGCGTTTCTCCGATGCGACCGGCAGAGTGCCCCAGGAGTCGACTTTCGCCTCGTTCAGCTCGGAGAATTCCCGCACCAGGTCGAGCTCGCTCTTCATGGTGGCTTTATTTTGAGGCGGGTCCTCTCAACGGGCCGTGATCCTGGCTGTGGGCGTTCCACCGAGGACGCTGTAGTATGTATCCCCACGGACGGGAGGAGAGTCACATGGCGAAGCTCAAGGTCGGCGTTTGCGAGTCTCCACCGGAGCTCCTTCCCGGATCCGCCGAGTGGAGCCAGCTCTGCAAGCGCGTGACCCGGGAGGCGCCGGACCTCTTTCTCCTCAACGAAATGCCCTTCGGAAAGTGGATCGCCGCCGGGGCCATCTTCAACAAAGGCGCCTGGAAGCAGGCCTGCGCCATTCACGAGGAGGCCTTCTCGAGTTTCGGCGAGCTCGGAGCGCCCGTGGTTCTAGGTTCGCGTCCGCGCGAGGACGGCGGCCGGCGGGTCAACGAGGCCTTCGTCTGGACGAAGACCGAAGGGGTCGCGGGCATACATACGAAGCAGTACTTCCCCGACGAGGAGGGCTACTACGAAGCCCGATGGTTCGAAACCGGGGAGAGGCACTTCCGGGTCGCCCCCGCCGGCAAGATTCGAGGCGGATTCCTCATCTGCACCGAGGTCATGTTCAACGAGCGCGCGCGTGAGTACGGACGGGGAGGCGCCCAGGTCATCTGGGTTCCCCGGGCGACGGCGAAGGCCTCGGTCCCCCGGTGGACGGTGGCGATGAGGATGGCGGCGCTCGTCTCGGGATGCTACGTCCTGTCCTCGAACCGCGGCGGGACGGATTCGCGCGGACAGGTCTTCGGAGGCGCTGGAATGGTAGTGACGCCCGATGGTGAGGTCGCCGTCCAGACCTCGGAAGCGACCCCGGTCGCGTTCTACGAAATCGACAGCCAGGCGGTTGCCCGAGCGCAGCGCGACTACCCCTGCTACGTGAAAGAGTGAGCCGCCTGTTGCTTTTTCCCCCCAGAATACCGGCTCGGGCAGGCCGTTCCCGTCTGTAAATAGCGGTCCTGCCGCTTTTGCCGGGCGTCGTTCGCTAGCCGTGCAGGGGACAGACCTCCCGCGGGACCGCCTCTTTCCGAAAGACCTCGCGAACGCGCCGAGGGCAGTTCTTCGTCGCGCGCTTTCCCGTCGCGGGATCGATCTCGGCCGCGACGATGCCAGGCGGGGGAGCGAACGAGTCCTTCTCGCCTCCGGCGAGGGCGGCCTTCATGAACCGCGCCCAGATGGGGAGCGCCGCCTCGGCCCCGGAGAGACCGAGCTCGCGGTTGTCGTCGTAGCCAACCCAGACCACCGCGAGCAGCTCCGGCGTGTATCCCACGAACCACGCGTCCCTGGTGTCGTTGGTGGTGCCGGTCTTTCCCGCGACGTCCACCGCCAGGCCGCGCGAGCGGATCTCTCTACCGGTGCCGGCATCGATCGCGGTCCGGAGCATATCCGTCACCAGATACGCGCTTTCGGGTGAGACGACGCCGCGGGAGACCGGTCGGTTCTCGACGACGTTCCTGCCGGCGGCGTTCTCGACCGACGTGAAGAAACGGGGCTCGACTCTCTTCCCGCCACCCGCGAGAACCGCGTAGGCGGTCGCGAGCTCGAGGGGCGTCATCTCGAACGCGCCCAGCACCAGGGAAGGGTAGGGCTCGATGCGGCTTTCCATTCCCATGGAATGCCAGAGATCGACGACCCGCGCGAATCCGACCCTCTCGCCGACACTCGCGGTCGCGACGTTCAGCGACAGCGCGAGGGCCCTGCGGTAGCTCACCGTCCCTTCGAACCTGCCGGTGTAGTTCGATGGGGTCCAGGACCGCCCGCCCTGACGGAACGTCCTGGGCTCGTCCTTCACCGTCGTCGTGGGTCCGAGCGCCGGGTCGCGCTCGAAGGCCGCCAGGTAGACGAACGGCTTGAAGGCGCTTCCCGGCTGGCGGCGGGCTTCGGTCGCCCGGTTGAACTGGCTGGCGCCGTAGCTCCGCGCCCCTACGAGCGCGAGCACGTCGCCGGTCGCGGGCCGCATCGCTACCAGCGCCGCCTGCGGCGGTCCCGAGGCCCCGCGGGGGAGCTTGCCCTGGATCTCCTCGAGCCCCTCTACCAGAGCCTTCTGCGCCGCGCTCTGGAGGTGGCGATCCATGGTGGACTGGATGCTCAAGCCGAGGGAGGAGATCCGCGCGGCGTCGTAGGCCGCGAGGAGCTCTCCCCGGAGCGCGTCGATGAAATACGGCGCCTCCCCCTGGTCGACCGCGCCTTCGACGAGACCGAGCGGAGCGCGTTTCTCGCTCGCCGCCTCGGCCTCGGTCAGAAGTCCCGTCTCCTGCATCTGCTCGATCACCACGTTGCGCCTGCCGAGCGCCGCCTTGGGGTGATGGAACGGGTTCGAGGAGTTGGGAGAACGGATGAGGGCCGCGACGAGCGCGGCCTCGGCCACCGTGACGTTCTTCAGGTCCTTGCCGAAGAATATCTGTGCGGCCTGAGCTACGCCGTGGATTCCGAAGGATCCGCGCTGCCCGAGGTACACGTCGTTCAGGTAGAGCTCGAGGATGTCGTTCTTTCGCGTACGGCTCTCGAGGAGGACCGCGAGGTAGGCCTCGAGGATCTTCCGCCGGAAGGTCCTCTCCGGAGTGAGGAAGTAGTTCTTGACCAGCTGCTGGGTAAGCGTGCTGGCGCCTTGCTCCAGCTCTCCGCTCCGGAGGTCGGTCACGAGGGCGCGGGCGATCCCGATGGGATCGAAGCCCGTGTGGTCGAAGAAGCGCCGATCCTCGGTGGTGAGCACCGCGTTTCTCACGTGCTCGGGAATCGCCTCGAGCTCGACCCAGCGCTTCTTCGCGCGGTCTTCCCCGAAGAGCGTCGCCACCGGCACCGGCTCGAACGGCACCCGATCGAGAGACCCGTTCCCCCGGAGGGCGCGGATGTCGGAAATCCAGGGCTCCTCGAAGGCTACGGCGATGGGAGCGGGGAAGGCCCCGCGGCGCCGAAGGTGCACCTGGCCGTCGACGAGAGCGAAGCTCCCGGGCTCCTCACCGAGGGACGTTCGCTGCCGATACCCGAGGTCGTTCAGGAGCGAGACCAGCTCGTCGCGCGACAGTCGCTGGCCCCGGCGAAGCTCGAACGGCGTCGCGTAGACCCACGACGGACGCTCTGCCTCCTCGCCGCGGAGGCGCATATCGATTAGGGCCGTGAACCGGAGCGTGTGGTAGACGAGAAAACCGGCGACAGCCAGGAGGAGGAGGCTTACGACCGAAAGAGAGAAGACGGCGATGCGAAGCCGCCGCCGCGAGTATCTTCTGCCCTTCTTGCGTCCCAAGAGTTCCGGTCAGATCTTGAGGACTTTCATCATGTTGGTCGCGCCGGGAAGGGTCGTGTGGCCGCAGACCGTCACCACGATGTCGCCGGTGTCGATGATGCCTTTCTTCCTCAAGTACTTGAGCGCGACCTCGAGCATCGTATCCGCGGTCTCGAAGTGATCGAGGAGCATCGGCACGACCCCCCACCTCAGGGCGAGGCGTCGATAGACCCGCTCGGAGGGAGTGAACCCGAGGATGTGGCTCTGCGGACGGAAATGGCTCACGAGCCGCACGGTCGCGCCGGATTCGGTGAAGGCGACGATGTACTTCGCGTGCAGCTCCTCGGCGGCTCGGCGGGCCGCTCCCGCAATCGCCCGGGCCACGGGCGAGCCGTCCAGGAGAGGGTAGTCCGACTGGCGACGGTTCGGCGGGCTCGCGTCCATGTGCTTTTCCGTGTGCTCGGCGATCCGGGCCATGTGCTTCACGGCCTCGATGGGGTACTTTCCGCTCGCAGTCTCGGAGGACAGCATGAGGGCGTCGGTTCCGTCGAAGATCGCGTTCGCGACATCCGAGGCTTCGGCCCGCGTAGGAACCGGATGGATCACCATCGACTCGAGCATCTGGGTCGCGGTGATGACTGGCCTCCCCCGCCGGTTGGCCTCGCGGATGATCTCCTTCTGGAGCGTGGGAACGGTTTCGGGCGCGAGCTCGACTCCCAGGTCGCCCCTCGCGACCATCACTCCGTCCGCGACCCCGAGGATATCGATGAGGTTGTCGACCGCCTCCGGGCGCTCGATCTTCGCGATGATGTGCAGGTCTTCCCGGCCTTGCTGCTGGAGAAGGGCGCGGAGCTCCCGGATATCCTCCTTTTTGCGCACGAAGGACATCGCCATGAAATCGACGTCGAGCTCGAGGCCGAGAATCGCGTCGCGTTTGTCCTTCTCGGTGAGAGCCGGCGCCGAGATCTTGGCTCCCGGAAGGTTGATTCCCTTGCTCGAAGTCAGGATCCCGCCGCTCACCACCTGGGTAATGACCTGTTCGCCCTCGACCTTCTCCACCCGGAGCTCGACCAGCCCGTCGTCGATGAGGATGCGGTCGCCCGGGGAGAGATCGCGCGGGAGCTGCTTGTAGGTCGTCGACACGCGTCCCGCGTCTCCGGGGACTTCCTCGGTGGTGATGACGAATCGGGCGCCGTTGACGAGCTCCACCCCGCCCGGCTCGGCGATGGACCCGGTGCGGATCTTGGGACCCGAGAGATCCTGCAGGCAGGCCACGGAGCGGCCGAGCTTGGCGCCGACGTCGCGCACGATCCGGATGCGCTCCCGATGCTCCTCCGGAGTCCCGTGGGAAAAGTTCATGCGGGCGACGTCCATGCCGGAGAGGATGAGCCGCTCGATCATCTCCGGGCTCGACGTGGCCGGACCCAGAGTCGCGACGATCTTGGTCTTACGCATGAATCTTCTGCCCATTCGTACTCGGCGTACTCGGCGTACTCGGCGTACTCGGC